>CAZMVS010000253.1:0-7301 GCA_964569525.1 uncultured Planctomycetales bacterium | reverse complement strand
TTCCGCCTCAACGAGGGGGATTTCGAGGGGAAAGCTGGGTCCTTCCTGGGCTCCGATTACGTCCAGGCTCTCCCATTTTCCGTGTTTCCAGCGGACCAGCACGGTCACCCCGAACATGATCACGAACACCGTCGCACAGGCCCACGGCCCCATCGAACCTAATTCCGGCCAAAAGGTGATAAAAAGCCAGCCTCCGCCAATCATAATCAACCATGCCTGCGAGGATCCCACGATCATCGGCCAGCGCGTATCTCCCGCTCCCCGCAGGGCATTGTTGTAGGTAATGCCCACCGCATCAAAAAGCTGGAAGACAGCCACGAAAATCAACAGCCGCTTACCCACCGCGATGACCGCCGGGTTATCACTGAACAAACCGATCAGCTCCCTGCCGAAAGCAAGATACGTCAGCCCCATGATCCCCATGTAGCCCATATTGACCAGCGTTCCCAGCAACGCCCGCCGACGGGCTAGGTAATGCTGGTTTTCCCCAATGGCCCGACCCACCAGCGTGGAGACCGCCATGGCGATCCCGATGGCCGGCATGAAGGACAACTCCGTAAATCGATAACACGTTGCAGTAGCCGCCAGGTGGATCGTTCCCAGTTGCCCGATGATCAACACCAGAAAAATTGCCCAGGCGGTGATTTCAATCGTGAAATGAATACCCGCCGGCCAGCCCACCTTCAGCAAACGTTTGATCTTGTCTCCCGCCGGCCGCCAGGTTTTCAACGCTTCGAATTGAACGGTTTCCCGATGAAAACACATCAACCACAACAGCCAGAGCATCCGTACTACCGTGGCGATGACTGAACCAAGGGCGGCACCCGCTACCCCCAGCATGGGCAATCCCCACGCTCCTAGTACCAGCCCGTAGCTGGCGAACCCGTTGAGAATATTGGCTCCCACCACGGTAATCGTATTTTTCTTGGGTTGATGAATCCCGTTGAAAAAATGGCCCAGCGCTATTGTGGCTCCGCCGACGCCTACGCTTAATAAACGTATGCGCGTATAGGCGATTTCCATGGCCTGTACCGCGGGTTCGTGCCCAATAGCCCGGTAAATGCCGGGAATGATCGGCCAAAGGGCGAATCCTGCGATACCGAACAACATGCTGATCCATATGCCCTGCCACGCATACGCCGAACAGTCCCGGTAGCGCTTGGCCCCCAACGATTGGCTGACCATGGTCGTTGTGCAGACCATGATCCCCAATAAAAAACTGAAACAACTGAAAAACACCATGGCCGCCGAGGAAACCGCCGCCTGGGCCTGGGCCGCATTGGGCAGGGCGGACACGATTGCGTAATCCACAATGCTCAACAGCGATTGGCTGAGCATACTGGCCACGTTCGGCAAAGCGATATGCATTAATCGGCGCAGTTCCTCCCCCCACGAAGGCATCCCCAGCGCGGGCGTCTTTACAGCCACGACCGCCGCTCCCTCGCTATCTCCGGGGATCGGCCGATTTGTATCCTGCTCCGCATGCATATCCGCTTTCCAAAAAAATCCCCCGGCAAGTGTAAACTTCCGGGGTTGAAAATACCATTATATTAGGACGACAGCTCGATCATCCTGGTTTTTTGTTCTTCCCAATGTGGCAGGGCTAAGTTTGTAAGGCCGATCAAGACATCCTTAGCGAGATCTTACTACACAACTCCTGAAGAATTGCTCTATTTGGGTTTGCTAGAGGCATTGCGCAAACCTTCCACGTCCGTAATCTCGCCATTACGGATCCGACGCACGACATCGCGAACGGACTCGGCCATCTTCTGTGATTGTTGCGCCACTTGATCCATAGGCTGATTCCGGAAATGGTCGACTTGGTCTGGTGGTAGATTAATCCACCAGCTTCCGTCAACACGTATGGCTTTTATTTGTTGTGGGTTTTGTCCTTCAATGGTTTCAATAGAAATCGTCGCTTCCGTATCGGATGTTTGTTGTATATTGCTGACCATACACTGCTTTATCTCTTCATTGGGAGATATATCAGCCCAGGTAAGGTCGCCGAAATTCTGTTCAATCGCCTGCCACAATTCTCGTATTGCATCAGAACCTGGTTGCGAGGCGTTGAGGTAGTCTTGAAGAGATTCTCGTTGCTGAGGCTTAGCCAATATGTAAAGCAGAGTTGCACTTCTATTCGCTATTCGTACGTAGCTTTCCGCCAAGGCCTGCGGGGTATCGTTTTGGATTGCAAAAACTCCCGCACCCTCACTCGGCTCCGGTGCAAATAGCGGCTCCAGTTCGCCTTCATCCGCGACCGGGCCGACCACGTCCTTATCCTGTGCGGCCTCTTCCAGGCTGACCGGCATCAGGTCACTGCCTTCCCCCTCGATGATCTCCGGGGTAGGTTCGGTATGCCGTTTGCAGCCCGGACCGGTCGCCAGAATTGCTATCATTCCGCAGAACAGAAACATTTTATACATGATGAATATCCTTCGGGTGTGTCCCGCTTTGGGTGCCGGTAAGCGCAAATCAGCAAAAATTTCGCCCCCTCCGGTGTGACAGATCGACGCCGGATGGGCCTATTGTCCTTCACCGGTCCTTCCCTTCAAGGTATGCAAAAACCCCCATATCGTCAACTGAGACGGCTCTCCGGAGCCTTTTACCGTTCCTGAATAAATGGGACCGATTCTTCAATTAGCCGATGATAGGCAAATCCTTCCGTTTGCCCCCCTTTTCCGGCGGGCTTTCATGGTTATGATACGACTTATGCGTATCCTGGTTGATCTGTGTTACATACTGCTGGCCGTGGTCCTCTCCCCCGTACTGTTGTACCGCGTGCTTGTCCACGGCAAGTACCGTAGTGGCTGGGACCAGCGGAGAGGCAAGCTACCCGATCTACCCCGCTCAACGCCTATGTGGCCGCGGGTGTGGATTCATGCCGTTTCCGTTGGCGAGGTTAATGCCGTTCGCGGGCTGATCGAGACCTGGCGCACAGAATCGCCCGAAGTGTCCTTCGTTCTCTCCACCACCACTGATACCGGTTTTGCCCGGGCCAAAGAACTTTTCCCCGATCTAATGGTGATACGTTATCCATTAGACGTAAGCCTCTGGGTCCGCCGGGCTTTGAATCGAATTGATCCCAGCTTGATTGTGCTCGTGGAACTGGAAGTCTGGTACCAGTTTGTTACCCAGGCTGCCACCCGCAATATTCCCGTAACGGTTATTAACGGTCGGCTGAGCGAGTCCAGCCTGCGCTGGTTCAAGCGATTGGGCGGCATCAGTCGGCGAATGTTCGGCTCGCTTGAGAGGGTGTGTGCCCAAAATGCCGAATATGTCGAACGCTTTCGACAGGTGGGCGTGCCGTCGGAGAAGGTCGAAGCCACCGGCTCGCTGAAATGGGATACCGCCGAGATCACCGACAGCCTGCCGGGAACCGATGAGTTGGCTGAGGCCATGGGCATCTCCCGCAAGCGGATCCTCTGGGTGTGCGGCAGCACCGGCCCGGGTGAGGAAAAGGTTATCCTCGACGCCTATAAAAAACTGCATATTCGCCATCCCCGCCTGCAATTGGCTATTATTCCCCGCAAGCCCGAACGCTTCAACGAAGTGGCTGAATTAATTCAACAATATGGGTATGATTGCGTTCGTCGTAGCGAATCGCCCGACGGGACCCGACGCGAGGCGGGCTTAAAATCGATCGCCCTCGGGGACACCATGGGCGAACTGCGGAAATTTTATCTGTTGGCCGATTTCGTCTTTGTCGGACGAACATTAGCGGATATGGGCGGTTCGGATATGATGGAAGTCGCCGCCTTGGCCAAGCCGATTCTCATCGGCCCACATACGGATAATTTTGCGGAAACAGTCGAAAAGCTGAAAGTGCACAAGGCCGTATTACTTTTGGATAAGGATCTGACTCAACCCGAATCCGCCGTCGAAGCCTTGTTCAAAACTGTGAATCAAATAGTGGATTACCCGGATTACTTGAAAAAAATCGGGCAAAGTGCGCGGGCTGTGGTGCAAGCCAACCGCGGAGCAACCCAGCATACCTTGAAATGCTTGAAGAAAATGGTTTGACCCGACCGGGGTAATAATGTTTTTTGTGAGAACACCAAACGGTTACTTTTTTATAAAATTGTTCGCATCTGAAGGTGATTGAAAGTGCCCAGCACCGCACTCCGCAAACAGTTGATGAGCAACGTCCGCAGCATAGTGGTCAAGGTGGGAACCTCCGTGCTGACCAACGAGAATGGCCAACTGGATCGCAAAGCAATCAACCGTATCGCCCGTCAGTTGGCTACCTTGAAAGAACAGGGTATCAAACTCACCTTGGTTACCAGCGGTGCCGTCGGGGCTGGCATGGGCCGGGCGAATTTGGCCAATCGTCCCCGCTCCATGAGCATGCTCCAAGCCACCGCCGCCGTTGGTCAGCCCTTATTGATGGGCCTTTACGAACGGGCCTTGGGGCGGCACGGACTGCATGTCGGGCAAGTATTGGTCACCCGCTCCGATTTCGAGCAACGCCAACGCTATGTCAATATCAACAATACCATTGACTGCCTCCATCGTCTCCAGGCCATCCCTATCATCAACGAAAACGACACCATCGCCGTCGATGAGCTGGAACGCTTCGCCGACAATGATACTATCGCCGCCCTCGTTACCAATCTGCTCAAAGCCGACCTGCTGGTCCTTTTGACGGTGGTGGACGGCCTGCTCGATCAGGACGGCAATCGTGTGGACCTGGTCCCAAAAGTAAATAAAGAAGTGTATTATCTGGTTACCTCCGACCGCTCCGCCTTGGGCAGCGGGGGCATGGCTGGCAAACTCAACGCCGCCGGCGTGGTCGCCAAGGCCGGTGAAGGCGTCGTCATCGCTGATGGACGCATCCCTAACGTGCTGATTCGCCTGCTGGAGGGTGAACGGGTAGGCACCATTTTTGCACCAGCCGGTAAAAAAATGTCCGCCCGCCGCCGCTGGATTGCCGGGGCCGTCCGTCCCTCAGGTACCATCATCGTGGATGAAGGCGCTGCCGAGGCCGTCCGCTCACGTGGCAAAAGCCTGCTTCCCCGCGGTATCATAAAAGTCGAAGGCCGGTTCGCTCGAAAAAGCATCGTTCGTATCGCCGATCCCCAAGGTCGTACTGTGGCCCATGGACTCTGTAATTACAATCACGTGGACCTGGACAAAATGAAGGGTTTGAAATCTTCCGAAATCAAACAGGCCCTTGGCCAGAAACCGTTTGACGAAGTCGTCCACCGTGACAACCTGGTATTAACCGCCGGCGAAGATTGATCGCTTATGTTTCCACAGCCAATACACTTGTGAATTTTTTGAATTAAAGGTTCGGCCTGCCAACTTTTTCCATGCATATCAGCAAGGCTTTTACATTGTTGGAAGTACTCGTGGTAGTCGCCATTATCGCCTTGTTGGTGGCAATCCTTATACCCAGCCTGGCGCACACCCGCTTTGTCGTGCGCATCGGTATATGCCGGAATAACCTCCACCAACTTGGCCTGGCCGTCGCCACGTATTCCAACATCTATAAAGTGATTCCCCACGGTCCGGACGTTCAGCCGATACCCCCGTCCCTGGAAGGCAACGACGGGACATTGGCGACCAATCAAATCTGGACCGGCCCTCAGCAACCGGCAAACCGTACAATGGCGTTCGGCCTGTTACTGCACAAAGAAATGACCATCCCCGAAGTGCTGTATTGTCCCGGCGATGACAGCAGTGATCCCGAAAAAGAGCTGGCCAAGATAAAACAACAATCACCATCGCCGGCCTTCTGTTCCTACCTCTACCGCCAGTTACAGGAAATTGACGGTCCCGGCCGATTGAACCAGTTGGGCAAAAACTCCGCCGACCGCCAGGCCCGCGCGCTGGCCATGGATGTAAATGCTCTTTTTACCTTTGACCAATCTCTGTATCGCACGAATCACAAGGCAAAAAAGGTGAATCTCCTTTATAATGACCTCTCCGTACAAACCCTGCTGAATGGGGAAAATCAATTTTCCCTACGGGATCAGGATATACGAGACCTTGAGGGTCGCCGAGCGGAAATCCTCCGCCACGCTGATGCCTCCTATTGAGGAAAGCATTTTGTCAAGCGATTCTCTTTCCCGAAAATAGACCCAAACGTGGACGTTCCGGGATTGTTTGATAATATAAAGAACTTATGAACGACGAAGAACTTCAACAACAGACTAACGAGACGGATCAGCCGCCGCTGCAAGCGGATGAGGAGAAAAATCCCGAGCTGACCCTGGTGCCCGACGAACAAGCTGATCAGCAGGAATATGAATCAACCGACGATTCCGATAGCACTGCTGAAGTGGATACCTCTGCCTCCGTGCAGGCTGATCCGGATGCCGACGAAACTGACGACCAGGATATAGCGGATGACCAGCCCGCTGACGAGGATACCGATACCGGTGAGAGGTCAGACGAATCCGCCGCTTTGCAGTCCATCTCCACTGAGCAGGTCGTGGAAGCCTTGCTTTTCGCCTCCGACTCACCCCTGACCCTGCAGAAAATCGTTTCCATCGTCGGTGTCGGCTCTGCCCGTGATATGCGCAAACACATCGAATCGCTCAACGAACGCTATCAGCAGCAGGGGAATTCATTTCGCATCGATTCTATCGCCGGTGGCTATAAGATGATGACCCTGCCCGACTACAACACCTGGATCCGCAAGCTGAAAAAAAATCGTCAGGAGTCCAAACTCTCCCAGGCCGCCATGGAAACCCTCGCCGTCGTCGCCTACAAACAACCCGTAGTCCGCGCCGAAATCGAAGCTATCCGGGGCGTCGCCGCCGGTGAAATGCTTAACCGCCTGCGCGAGATGGGCCTGGTCAAAATCGTCGGCCGGGCCGAGGACGTCGGCCGCCCCATGCTCTACGGCACTACCCGTCGTTTTCTCGAAGTCTTCGGTTTGGCCAGCTTGGACGATCTGCCCCAGGTCGAGGAACTCCAACCACCCGCCGGTTGATTCACCGCGGGGTACCCCCGCCAATTATCTGCATCGATCAATTTGGTGAATTGAAATATACAAGCCGCCAATCGGAAGGGGGATGGCTCAGCCGGCCTTAAAAAATCGCCGATTCGTACCCCCGGGACCGACCCGTACCCGAACCACCCGGTTGCATCGCGGACAGTGCCCCACGTACGCCGTCCCCTGGCGGTTCCGATAAATTCGCGTGTACACCCCGCAGCAATCAAATCGAATCCCGATCCATTTGCGATGCGGACTCATCTCGGATGTGGAATCGCTCCGATCCTCCTCGAGCCCCTTGATATCCAGAATATAGGGAGGGTCTTCCGACATACTTTTCCTATCGGCCAAAAAAACAACC
>CAZMVS010000252.1:0-8610 GCA_964569525.1 uncultured Planctomycetales bacterium | reverse complement strand
AAAAAACCCTTATTAACTCTTCCCGCACCTGCCCCGCCGCACCGAAACTCAGGATTCCCCCTTCTGCCCAGCGAAGCTGTCCCGGCCCACCGGGATTCTCCTCTCTACACCCGTCCTCCCAACACGCCGAGATTTATTCAGGCCTCTTCTCTCTACAAATCTCGCGGTTAAACGCTGCGCGGAACACCCGCCGTGTTATGTCTTATGTATTCGGAAACTGAGTATTTGAAATGGTCCTACCGGGAGAACTCCACCATGATCGCTCAATCACAAACCCACCAACCACCAGAAACAAAAAAACACCCTTCACATTGCCCCCGCCTCCATTGCCAGATCCACCTAAATATGGATTTCTGCCCGGCTCAGCTGTCCCAGCCCGCCGATATCCCCCGCATGTTTCCCAAAAACAACATCCTCCCCAAAGCGCCAAAAAAAATCACAAAACAAACCCATTTAAAAATGCTTGTTAGTATCCATAAAATAAGGACTTACGGCAGAAATCACCCCGAACGGAACACCCGAAAACAAACCCATTTTCAACCCAAATTTCCCCGCTTCGGATCCCCACTGCGATCCCCCACACCGCGCCGCTGCCGCCCCGACAACCCTTCCATAATGCAAAATATTTTCGCTTTGAAAATATTTTCAAAAGCTAACCTTTTCCCCACCCCCCGGGTCTATTCCGGTGACCGCAATGGGGCGGTACCCAACATTGGAGGCACGGCCATGAATACCAAAATCATCACTCTATTGGCCTGCGGGTGTCTGCTCACTACCACCGGATCAGCTCTGGCTGGAGATTTCCACTTCGACCTCGGCCTCTCCACCGGACACCACGGAACAAGCGTCGGCGTCTCCATCAACGCCGGCCATCACCAGACGATCATCGTCCGTCGCCCCGTCATTCGCACCCTCGTCGAACATGTCTGGGTGCCTACCACCCAGACCGTCTATCGCGATGTCCCCGTGCTTGATGCCCGAGGCCAAACCATCGCCTACAAACGCGAAGCCACCGTCATCCACGGCGGCTACTACCAGGAAGTCCACAAAAAGATCCTCGTCCACCCCGGCGGCCGACACAAAGTTATCAAAACCTGGACCACTCGCTGCGATTGCCCTGCCGGTGCAACCCGCACCCGGCTCCTTCGCCAACGAGTGACCGACGAACCCTTTAACGGTCATAGCTGCTATGCGAAAACCAGCGGACATAAAACAAAACTTCACCGGGCAATTCAAACACGAACCGCCCAACGCGTCGAAAAACATCGCACTATCCGCAACGAAAGAAAGGTTCGGCCGGTTCGACTGATTCGACGTTCACGATAAACGCTCGTACCAATACGTAAACCCAAGCGCAATCAAAAAGCCCCGGAGCGAAGTATCCCGGGGCTTTTAAGGTAATTTAACTCTATATGTAACAACTTAAAATTTCACAAACTGTTTCTTCGCGTCACAAACGCTGCATATAAAACAAGCTTGCTTTGAAATAAAAACGATTTCACAAATATTAAAACGCGGAAACCTACGCCTTCGACAAATTCTTGGCGTCGGCGGTAATGGCCAGGCTTGTCCCCGCTTGGTCCCGGATCTTAACTTTGATCTGACCCTTGCGACGCAACCGTTCCCGCTCCGATTCCCGCGAAATGTACATCACCTCCGCGGTAACCTTGTTGTCGCCCCGAAAAAATTTGGATTGCAACCGCTTCTTAACCGCCGCCGATGTCCGCCCCCGATCATCATCCCACTCGGACCAATCGGGAACATCCGAAGGAGAAATCACCTTCACCTTGGTCCCCGCCGCCATGTACTTATTCATATTGAATCCCATGCACGCGCTCCTTTCAAAAATACGACCACACAACCACCGTTCACTACTGCCACAAGACAGCGCGGAAAACGGCGTCGCCGCCATACTCCAGCTTTCATGGACGTGTGCTGGTACTCGAACGATCCACCGACCCGTGGGAAAGGTCGGCTACGAAAGGTGCGTTAGGACGCCTAGATCGTTCTAACTAATTAATATACGGATTCGCTATTGTCTTGGCAAGTTTTTTCTAGGTTTTTCTGCTTCGTTTAACTCTTTGAAAAATAAATGCTTATGAATTCTGAAAAGAATAAATTAAGCCTGGTGACCGAGGCGCATCATGAGAAACATTTGACCTCAAAACCGGAGAGACTTAAAAACCCACCATGAGTAGTTTTCAAGATAAAGATGTTCGTTCCGCCTTGACCCGTTACCTCGAAACCGACCGACTGCTCGGCATGCGCGACGTGCCACTACACATGAGCCAGCCGAAACATTCATCAGCGCCTCCGCAGACTGGGCCAAAACGCCCCTCCACGGAACGTAGTGCCGGGCGGCCTTCTCGACCTCAAACTGCCGCGTACGCCCCTTCATCTTC
Source organism: uncultured Planctomycetales bacterium (assembly GCA_964569525.1). Taxonomy (GTDB): domain Bacteria; phylum Planctomycetota; class Phycisphaerae; order UBA1845; family PWPN01; genus JAAYCU01. The sequence goes on along the minus strand of CAZMVS010000252.1, from coordinate 6,208 downwards.
AAACACGATGCCAAATCAACCTGCTCCGATTTCATCCGCTTCCCCAAAACCGCGGCCACAAATCAGCAAGCAAGAAAAAAATCGCCGACAAAAAGCTTTGGATGAGCTTAATCAACAAGTGCAAGTTTGCGAAAAATGCAGCTTGGCGAAATCCCGAACAAAAACTGTTTTTGGGCAAGGTGATCCAGCCGCTCGCCTGGTCTTCGTCGGCGAGGCCCCGGGACGTGACGAGGATCAACAGGGCGTTGCCTTCATCGGTCGGGCCGGCCAATTGTTGACTAAAATGATTGACGCCATGGGCTTAACTCGTGACGAAGTTTTTATTTGTAACATCCTTAAATGTCGCCCGCCCAACAACCGCGATCCCGCTCCGGATGAAATCTCCGCTTGTTGGCCTTATCTCAATGAACAGCTGCGCATTATTCAGCCGGAGGTCATCGTTGCCTTGGGCAAGCCGGCTACCCAAACCCTCTTGCAGACCAAAGAAGGAATTACCAAGATCCGGGGCACCTGGTATGAGTACTACATTTCCGGTTCCCCGTTAATAGGTGAACCAACCCCCCTGATGCCGACCTTTCATCCCGCCTACTTGTTACGGAATCAAAACGAAAAGACCAAGGCATGGAGCGATCTTAAGCAGGTAATGTTGCGGCTTGGGCTGCCCGTTCCCCCTCACGCAAAACAAACGTAAAAAACGAAGGTTTTTTGCTCTTTTAATCTCCCGTCGAAGATCACAAACGCATACTCCACCGCGCGCATTAAAAAAGGGCCGGCTTGTCAACCGGCCCGAAAAAGGAGAACCACCATAATCGGGATTGCGGAGCCTTTTTATCTATTGACTCGGCGCATTGCTCCGCTTTGAATCTTTACCGGAAGGGACATGTTTAGTACCCCGTCTTTGTCGACGAGTCACGATCTGCCGGGTCGGCTGGGGAACGGTAGCGGTTAACTCCTCCGTGGTTACCAGTTGAATCCCCTTGGCTTCCAATTGCCGCAGGGCCAGATCGGCATCCGCCGGGCTCCAGAAGCCGCAGCCGTCGGAAACAACCGTTACTCGCTTGTGCCGACTTTGCAGCCCCAACGCCAAAGCCTTGATCGCCCGGTCTAATCCCACGCCAAAGATGATGAAATTGTCGGCTTCGTACTGGGTGAGAAATCGGTCGGCCTTGGGATTGCCCAGTACGTCGCGGCTTCGCTTGCGGAAAATCAACTGCTGATACTTACCGTGCATAGAATGCACATCCGCCGGCAGGGACAGGTAATTATCCGTTTCCACAATGGTAAAGCCGGCCAGCAAGGTAAAAGACATCTTCTTTTGCCCCGGTGTGTCATCGATACAATGCAGCGGAAAGCCGTTGGCCGGCTCGCTGGTCCGATGTGATTCCATGGAAGAAAACACCGGATAAGGCCCGGTTCGGATCCAAGCGAATATTTGTTTCAGATTAGGGACCAGTGTTTTGAGATTGGCTACTTGGAGAATAGCACCCTGGACCAGAAAGTCGCGTTGGGTGCATATATCCAGCAATAGGCGGGTCGGCCTTGTTTTTACCTGATACTCCCCCATGCCTTCCTCTCCATCCACAACCGTGTATTGTGGAACAAAGCTAAATCCTCAAACATAAGTGTTTAAGACATTTCCCCGTTTTATACGTAATCATTGCTTGAAATGCAGACTCAAACAATGTTAGGCGAGCCACCTAATTTTATCATGAAGTTTTCTTTTAATTTTCGCAAAATTCACAATGTTTTTCGTTTATCGGCCTTTGTTGAACCAAAAATTTTCCTTTTCAGTGACAATGTTTTGAAACCACCACGGTTAAAGTAGAAAGAGCATTCTCTGCGTCGGATAAGTATTCAAGCAACTTATTTATTTCTAATCTTGCTTGGCTAATATAAGTTTGAACAACCATTTTCACATAAGATTATAGTCAAGCGTGGAAAAATTGAGGAACGATTGTCTGATTTTGAGAATTTTCAGATGGATATTCCTTGATCGTAGTTGTTGACAGTCGCTCACTTATGAAGTTCTGCTGAAAGGCATCAATGACCATGGGGAAGGTAATTCAGAATGCTTACTTCGCGCCGAGTGTTGATTCAGACCGGTGTATCTTCGAGGAACAGGCTTTGGCAGAAATTTTGAAGGTCGTCGAAGGCATTTTCCAAATCTTTTAAGACGACATCAGCTTGTTCAAAGTCGCCTTCGCGTCCCAGTTGTTCCAACCGATCGGCCGCTTCTCGAACAGGTTCCGCACAAAGATTTGCAGCGGATCCTTTCAGGCTGTGGGCGGACTGAACCATGTGATGGCTGTCTCGATTTTGGAACGCTTTTTGCAGATCAGTTATTCATTCGGGCAAATGTTCAATGAAAAGATTCAGCAATTCCTCGCAAAGCTGACGATCACCATCAATTCTTTCCAATGCTTTTTCTATTTGGATCGGTTTGACCTTTTTATTTTCGGAGGTATTCATATCCATCTCGGTATTGCTATGGTCGGTCACTTTTGTTTGCTGAACGTTCTCCAATCCATTAATCCAGCGGCTCAACACCTCCAACAAAGTGTCTTCATCCACTGGCTTGGCAACATAATCATCCATTCCCGCGCGGAAGCATTTTTCTTCGTCACCTTGGACGGCATGGGCGGTCATGGCAACGATGGGGATGTGGCGGCCGGTATCTTTTTCTTTGCGACGAATGGCTGTAGTGGTTTCATAGCCGTTCATTCCCGGCATTTGGACATCCATGAGGACAACATCGTATTGAGTTTCATTCCGGTTCAAAGCATCTAATGCCTGTCGGCCATCGGAGACGACGGTTACTGCGCAACCCGTCTGATACAGCATGGCTGACGCGACTTTCTGATTAATCACATTGTCTTCCACCAAGAGAACGTGACCTTTGCGTAGATTCTCAGGATTCGCCTGGAGGTCCGAGGCGGAGTCTTCGCAATCGAGGGAGCAAAGTCCGAAGGCAACGGTAACCACGTTCCACAAGTCAAATCTGTTAATTGGTTTGGTTATCCAGCCGGCGATACCCTGGACATGCTCCCACACTACAGGAGCGTTTTGGCCTGGGAGGGCAAGCACAATAAAGGGACCGTCGAAGGTTCCGCGCATTTGTTCGAGGCAAGTGCGTATTTGGTCCTCGGGCAAATAGGCGTCTATCAGCACAAGATCCGGGACAAACGGGGAAGGTTCATTGGTTTTTATTACCTGGGGTGCTTCAGAGGCAGTGAATGAGGAAACTACTTTTATCTTCCACGAGCCAAGAAGCTCCTGCAGGACGCGTCCGGAGGCAGGATTATCCTCAATCACCAAAGCAGACCGACCGGACAAATCAGCCCATTGCTCATTCGTTTCTGGTGTTGTGTTTTCGGGGAGGACAAAGGAGGCAGTGAAACTAAAAGAACTTCCCCTTTCTAGTTCACTTTCCACCTCAATTTTTCCGCCCATCAAACTGGCCAGCGTAGAAGCGATGGATAGCCCTAATCCGGTTCCTCCATAATTACGACTTGTCGAGCCGTCAGCCTGTTGAAAAGCCTCAAAGATCTGATTTTTTTTCTCCGCCGCGATCCCGATGCCGGTATCCTGTACCTGGAAGCATAGTTCCGTTGATGATGAGGAAGAATCGGAGGAAGTCCGTTCGACCTGAAGAACAACTTGTCCATGGTCGGTAAATTTGATGGCGTTGCTCAGCAGGTTGTCTATCACCTGACGCAGGCGCAGCGAGTCTCCCCAGATAATGTCCGGTACGTCAGGAGCTATTCGACACACTAATTCCACGCCTTTTTGGCCGGCGTGCAGGGCGTGCGGCTTTACCAAGTTTGCCAACAGGCGGGGCAGATGAACTTCGGACTGATCCAGGGCCAGTTTGCCGGCCTCGATTTTGGAGAAGTCCAAGATGTCATTGATGATGTTCAGCAGGGTATCCGCCGAATGCTTCACGGTATTCAGGTATTCGCGTTGTTGCGGATTTAAGTTGGTGCGTAGGGCCATATCAGTCATACCGCAGATTCCATTGATTGGAGTGCGGATTTCGTGACTCATATTGGCGAGGAACTCACTTTTGGCCTGGCTGGCTTCAGCAGCAGCCAAGGTCATTTCGTTGGAGCGTTCCATAGCACAGGCCAATTCCAAGTTGGCGATTTCCAATTCTTTATTGGCCTGCTCCAGTTTGTGCCGGTTTCGCACGGATTCGGTAACGTTGTGGATGACGGCCAGCATTTGCAATCGCCCACCTACTTCGAACGCGGAGCCATGGATTCGGACCCACAGTTCCGATTGATCCTTGCGTAAATGGACTGATTCCGAGTAATAGTTTTCTTTAGCATGCAGTTTTTTCTTAAAGATATCAAAAAAATGGACATAGTTGGGATGCATTAAATGTTTACCTTCCATGCCGACCAGTTCTTCATATTGGTAGCCATAAATAGCACAGGCGGTCGGATTGGCATCAATTATATAGCCGTCCGTATTAGTAATCAGTAAGCCATCGGTGGAGGATTCAAAAATTCGGCGATAGCGGGTTTCACTGTCTTTGACGGCTTGTTCGGCCCGCTTACGTTCGGTGATATCCAGAATACTTGCCCTGATGAGCTTACCATTTCCAATAGGCAAACGAACAAGGCGTATTTCGCAGAAGATTTCTTTGCCTGTGGCATCACAACAGAGATATTCAAAGTTGGGATTTTCGCCTTGGAGTGCTTTGTGGTTCATTTCGCGAATCACATTCAGGCTGGTTTGTCCATTGGGCTGAATATGGGGGCTTAAATCCTGGGGGCCTACCGTTTTTATTTCCTTTGCTCCGAGGCCGAATAAGCGAAGAGCATTTTTATTAACGTCCACGAAGCAGCAGGTTTCCGCATTGAGAACGACGATAGCATCCGGAGAATGTTCAATCAAGGTCCGAAAACGCTTTTCGCTTTGTTGCAGAGCTTTATGAATTTTGGAGAGTTCGGCGGAGAATTTTTTTTCTTCCTGCAAGCGTACGCGAGTTCGTCCAGCTTGATAAGCGAGGAAAGCAAATAGTACGGTTATCACGTCCAGCAAGAAGAAACTTATCTGGACGATCCAGCTACTGGAATAGCGAGGTGGCAAGGTCGCTACCAACAGGGAAGAAATAATGAGCACGGTGATACCGAAAACACCAATAAATAATGGATGGGACAGTAGAGGGAGTATTTTGTATTTCCACAAGCCGGTCAATTGTGTTTTGACAGAGGAAAGCTGGTTTCTCCAGACCATGTCTGAGGATCCAGGCTTTTGGGTCTTTTCCATGCGTTTTTTTGTCAGATGATTGTTGATCCTTGGCAGTTTCCCCATCCTCCGAAAAGTCATTGACGATGATAAGTCTGTTTTTTTTTGAAAAGTCTCAGCAGTTTCTCAGGCAAGATTAAAACATACTTGCAGCTGTACATCTCATCGGAATATAAAGAGGTCAACTTATTCTTCAGGTTGAAAAATAAGGACCTCCGGGTCCGAAAAAATGGTACGTAATAGTATTTATTAGAGTAATTTGAAGGGTCATAAAATCGGAACGGAAAAGAGAGACAGGGCCTCCGGCTAGGAAATATTGATTTTGCGACGGCATAGGTAGAGGGGGCGTTGCTTGGTCTCATTGTACACCAGTCCGACATATTCCCCCATTACGGCCAAGACGGCAAATTGCATGGCGTGCAAGGCCAGCAGAGCGATAATCAAGGAGGTCCAGCCATTCACTCCCATTCCATAAAAAAACCAGCGATACAAGACCCATAATATGCCGGCGAAACACGCCAGGATAATGGTCAAGGAGAAAACGGCGCCCAAGCGGAGGGGGGCAGATGAAAAAGAAGTCAGCCCGGTCAAGGCAAGGCGGACCAGCCTGGTCGGCGAGTAATTGGTTCGGCCTCCGCGACGCTGATCGGTTTCGATTTCCATTACGCTGTTGCGATACCCGGCCCAGGGCATCAAGTAGCCGAGGAACCTTTGTCGTTCCGGGAATTGGCGCAGGCTGTCGGCCACCTGGTGGGTAAAGATGCGCATGGCGGACCTGTTGGGATCGATATTGACGCCACACAAATGATTCAAGCAGCGCATGGCCAGGTTACTCACGCCCGCACGAAGGCGGGATTGGCTTCTTTTTTTGCGAACGGTATAAACGACGTCATAACCTTCGGCCAATCTATCGGCCAGCCGGGGGATGGCTTCCGGTCGCTCCTGCAGGGCCCTA
>CAZMVS010000251.1:0-9101 GCA_964569525.1 uncultured Planctomycetales bacterium | reverse complement strand
TAATTACATTAGTAGTCCGATACTCACTAATTGTGAATTCATCGCTAATTCTGCCGACGGATTCGGCGGTGGGGTTTTCAACAGAGAAAATAGTAACACGGAAATGACGAATTGTACTTTCAATAGCAATTCTGCAGTCAACCAAGGCGGCGGTATTTACAACCAAAATAGCAGCCCTGTGATAACAAATTGCATCCTTTGGAACAACACAGATGAAAATTCCGATGACGCCAACTCTTCCGCTGAAGTAAGCTATAGCTGTATTCAAGGTGGCTGGCCGGGCACCGGCAACATCAGTACCAACCCGTTGCTTATTGAAGTGCCCGATGACGGTGGTGACGGCTGGGGGGATGATCCCGATACGCCGGAGGTCGATGAAGGGGCCAACGATGACTACGGCGATCTGCGTCTGCAAACTGGTTCGCCGTGCATTGATGCCGCCGACAACTTGGCCGTACCACAGGATACCACCGACTTGGACAATGACGGTAATATCACGGAGCCCGTCCCCTATGATTTGGCCATGGCGAACCGTTTTCTTGATGATCCTGATACCACCGACACCGGCAACGGTACTCCACCTCTTATGGACATGGGAGCATACGAATATGGCTCGCAGGCTGATGATGATGGCGACGGTGTCGTAAACGAAGATGACGATTGTCCCGCTACTATCCCCGGGATGAACGTGGACGCCAATGGCTGTCCCGATCCGCACGTAACTGCGGATTACGACTGGGATGGAGACGTCGATAACAATGATTTCGATGCTTTCCAGGCTTGCGCTTCCGGGCCGGGGATTGATTACACCGGCGATTGCGGCGACGCTGACTTCGATACCGATGGAGACGTGGACCAGGCCGACTTCGCTGTCTTCCAGCGCTGTTTCAGCGGCATGAACCTCCCCGCTAATCCAAACTGCACGGACTGAACCGGTCGAAGAATACAAAAGTCCGAAAAGCTTTTGGCATGGGTCCGATACCATCCATCGGCTTGACCTATGGTAAAATGTTGGCTTTTTCCGCTTGCATAGCAGAAATGGATGGGCTAGACTTAAAAAAGCGAGGCAATATTTATGATCCAAAAAGCCCACAACGCTGAGATTCGGTTTACCAGGCGACCGGCTGCCGTTGCCGGTTCTTCCATGTTTTTTTATAGTGCATGGTCCTGGTTTAGCCGCCGTCGGCGTCTGAGGGCATGATTCGGTTACCATAAGCACAGCCAAAGCCCTGAGACGCGGAAAATCGCAGCTCAGGGCTTTTTTTATTGGGTTGCAAATAACGTAGCTTTGCGTGACTAGCCCAGACTGACCGGCGGGAACGTCAACCAAAAAGTTTGTCGGCTGTGCACAGCGTAACAAAAGACAGGACTTAATGGCATGATTGACATCAAACTCATCCGTGAAAATCCCGACCGCTTCAAACAAGCCGCCGAAAACAAACTTATTGCATGCGACGTGGACGGTCTGCTGGCGTTGGACGAAAAGCGACGATCTCTGCAACAAGAACTGGACAATATAAAGCACAAACAAAATGAAACCGGCAGCCAGATCGCCTTGTATCTCAATCCCAAGAGCAAATTCTACAAGCAGGCCTTGGCCGAGGGACGCACGGAAGAAGAGTTGGGCCATCAAGGAAACCGCCTGGTCACCGAGATGTCGGAACTCAAGGAGCGGGCCAAGACACTGGAGAATGAATTTCGCGAGGTGAACGAACAGTTCGATGCCGCCCTGCTGACCGTCCCCCAGCCGCCGGATCCCGAGGTGCCGGTAGGCAAAGACGACACGGAAAACTTAGAAATCCGCCGAATGGGCGAAGTCCTGGATTTCGATTTTGAGCCTTTGGATCACGTTGACCTGATGACCCGTTTGAACATGTTGGACCTGGAGCGCGGTGTCAAGTTGGCCGGCACGCGTAATTACATCCTCAAAGGCGACGGCTATCTTTTGCACCAGGCCATTTTGCGGTACGCATTGGACCTGATGATCAATCGCGGGTTTGTTCCTCTCGGGGTGCCCGTTCTGGTGCGCGACGCGATGATGGTGGGCACCGGCTATTACCCCGGCGGGGAAGAACAGGCCTATCGCTGCGAACGGGACAACCTCAGCCTGGTGGGCACCGCCGAAGTGCCGCTTACATCTTATCACTCTGATGAGATCCTCAGCGAAGAGGATTTGCCAAAGAAATACGTGGCCCTCTCGCCCTGCTTTCGCCGGGAGGCCGGCGCCGCGGGAAAAGACACCTACGGGCTGTACCGCATTCATGCCTTTGAAAAGGTGGAACAGGTCATCATCTGCCGCAACAACGAGGAACAGTCCAAGGAACACCACAAGGAGATACTGCAGAACGCAGAGAGTGTGCTCCAGGGATTGGAACTGCCCTACCGCGTGGTCAACGTCTGCACCGGTGACCTTGGTCAAGGCCAGGTGCAGAAGTTCGATATCGAGACTTGGATGCCCTCGCGGGGGAGTTTCGGCGAGACCCATTCCGCCTCGCGGTTTTACGAATTCCAAGCCCGACGGCTGCGTTTGCGCTACAAGGATAAGGAAAACAAAACGCAGTTCTGTCACACGTTGAACAATACCGTTATCGCCAGCCCGCGGGTTATGATTGCCTTGGTGGAGAACCACCAAACTCCGGACCGGTCGATACGAATTCCCGAGGCCCTGCAACCCTACATGGGTGGTAGGGAAATGATAGAAGGAGAATAGCGATGTCTGCCGACTCTTTTTATGCCCTGAAAGCATCGTTGGCCCGAATGGACCAACTGTTTGCCGAAGCGGATGCCCAGTTTCAAAAGACGTACCGGATGCTGAATAATTTGCGCTGCCGGTATGAACAGGAGCGGTGCGGCGAGGACCAGGACAATGAAGATGGTTGGCGATGGTAAACAGGCATTGGACAACGAGCATGTCAATTTCAACTCACACCACGATTAAAGGCGACCGGTACTTGTTCGGTCGATGCGTCTTCGTGTTTAGCAGGCCGGCGGGTCGGTAAAGGCCGACGGCCGGCATTCCTGCGGCGGCTTCCTGTGCGCCGCGAACAACAATGTTGCGAAGCACCCCCAAACAAAATCGTTAGAAAACAAAAGAACGAAGGCAACAAACATTACAACCAGCAACATGGCGCGAATGGAGATGATTCGATGATCGTGGTAATGAAAGAAAACTGCAGTAAACAAGACGTTCAACACGTAGTGCAGCGTGTCCGGGAGATGAACTTGAAGGATCACGTAATCGTGGGCACGGAACGGACCGTGGTCGCGGTCATTGGTGATGATCGATACAAAGACAACACGGTTCTGGAAAGCTGCCCGGGCGTGGACCGGGTGGTACCGATTTTGGCCCCATACAAGATCGCCAGCAAGCAGACGCATCCGGAGCCGTCGGAGATTCCATTGGCCGGCCCCGGCAGCTCCACGGTAGGCGGCAAAAAACTTTGCTTGATCGCCGGACCTTGCAGTGTGGAAGGTCGCCAGCAGATGTTGGAGGTAGCAGATGCTGTCAAAGAGGCCGGCGGAACCGCCTTGCGAGGCGGAGCCTTTAAGCCTCGAACCAATCCCTACCAGTTCCAGGGATTGGGGGAAGCGGGGTTGGAGATTTTGGCCGAAGCAGGCGAGCGAACCGGCCTGCCGGTGGTCACCGAAGTGATGAGCGAAAACGACGTCTTGCTGGTGGCCAGGTACGCCGACGTGTTGCAGATCGGCACACGGAACATGCACAACTTCAATCTGCTGACCGCGGTGGGCAAATGCCACAAGCCGGTGTTGCTCAAGCGTGGCTGGGTGGCGACATTGAGCGAGTTTCTTCTGGCAGCGGAGTATATTATTCAAGCTGGTAACGACCAGGTGATTCTTTGTGAGCGAGGGATTCGCACGCACGAGGATTACGTTCGGAACACGTTGTCGCTGGCCATTGTGCCGGCAGTGAAACAGGAATCGCATTTGCCGATCATCGTGGATCCCGCCCACGGTACGGGGCACGCATACATGGTACCGCCCATGTGCAAGGCGGCCATTGCAGCCGGAGCGGACGGAGTCATGGTGGAAGTACACCAGGACCCGGAACATGCGTTGACCGATGGGGCTCAGTCGCTGACGCCGTCGGCACTGGAAAAAATGATTCGTGAGGTTCGCCTGGTGGCAGAGGCTGTCGGGCGTGAGTTGTAACATCGCTTGGCCGAACATTTGTTTTCGCCGCGCAGGCCGACTAATATATGCCTCATGCGAAATTGAACCCAGGGACGTAAAAGCCCTGGGTTTTCTTTGGGGAAACAACTGGGGTATATCATGAGACATATCAGAAATTTTGTTTTCGTGCTGATCGGTTTTTTTGCATTGGTATTTATGTTGACGACCGGTTGCACCACAGCGAAGGCAACGAAGTTGAGCAGGTTCCAGGAGATTACACCGGAGTTCAGGCCGGAAGCCAGTCGGATTGAGGCTGATCCGGTTGCTTACTTGAAAAAGAAACTCGTTGAATGTGAGAAGCTTGATGGATACGCCTTGACCTTTTATCGCCAGGAGCGGCTGGGGGGTACGCTGAAACCGATGGAGAAGATCCAGGCATGGTTCCGGGCGCGGCCTTTCAGCGTAAAGTTTGTTTGGCATAACCCGGACTCGAATTATGAGGAAGCGGTTTATGTTGAGGGACAGAATAACAATCAACTCTTGGTCAAAGAACGGAAAGGCTTTCTCTTTTTGCCGCCCACCACACGGAGTATTGATCCGAAACTTCCGGCCAAGCTCGGCAAGGCGAGGAACCCCATTACGTCTTTCGGATTGTCGCGAATGATTGAACGTTCGTTGCGTCCCATTGAGGATCCGGATATCGCCGATGAGATCACCTTCGAATATAAGGGGGTAGTTGAGCTGGATCCTGAGGGTGTTGCGGCACATCATTTGCGGATTAATCGGCCGACAAATGACAAGTGGATCCACGTTCGCCAGGACATTTTTATCAACGCGGAGACCGCCCTTCCGGCCGGCACCGATTTGTGGAAAACGGCAGAGGAGCTGGATGCGCGGTACCGATACCTTGATATCAGTACCGACGTTGAACTGTGCGACAAGGATTTCCAACTCAGCGAAGAGAAAGAATCCGAAAAGTCCAAGCAATAAGGGCCTCGCTGTTTCGCAAGCAACATTTTCCTTCCATCCTTTTTGCGCATAAGATCACTGAAAGTGTATTTTTAAGGTCATGTTCACGATGTAAAATGGGTTCAAAATGGCTTAAAAATGGGTTTGTTTTTATGCCTCCGGTTAGGGTAAATATGTGTCGTAAGCTATTGCAATATAAGTACCTAGTGGCGATCTTGTAATGGCTTTGTTTTGTAATATTTTTTTTCGCGGGGAAGCGGGTGTTGTTTTTGGGAAACCCGGCGTGGCGGTACCGGCAAGCGTTTCCTTCCGGTAAGTCGAACGGGACAAATATTCATAGTATTGGTTGGATTTTGAATATTCATGTCTCGATCCCCCTTTCGTTTATACGTTTTTTCATCCATGTTTCCATGTGACATAACATTTCAGGTGTTCCGGAAAGAGAGGCGAAAAACGGAGCACGGTGAAAAACAGATAAGGGGATGATGCGAGGAGGGTTGAAGGTTGCCTTACGGTATTTTGAAAAATCCTATCAAGGGCAGAGTTAATGCTGGTCAAGCCCGGCCTATCGTTGAAGAAAGTGCACTATCAGGGTTTGCATACATGCAGCTTGATGTTTATGTCAATTGAGATTAGCCAACAGGATGTACATCAGGTTCAGAGCGATTGATTAAATATTCGTTCATCATTACCACCAAGGCCGCGGAGAAAACAGCGGGGATCAGTTTCACCGAAACAAAGTGCCCTAGACCGTTAATCTCGGCGATAATGTCGTTTACGATAAAAGGATACAAGCAGACAAAAGTTACCAGCGTTCCGGCTGTAAGCGGGATAACCAGTCGCAATACGCAACGTGACCGAAAGATATTGTACATAGAGACATCTTGCGAAAGGTTCATGCGATACCAGTAACTTTCAGGCCGCCGGGCTTGCCTAGTCAGAAGTTCATGCGTGCTGACCGAGATATAAGCACAGAGGAACGCAGGTAGAACAACCATAGCGGCTAAATGCTTGTACCAGGCAGGCTCGGTGAGTCTTTCGGTGTGGAATAGAAGCAGGTATGGTACCAAGATAGCGGCCGTTGCGATTATAGCCAAAAACAAGAAGCGTCCAAACATTCGCCACATACATCACCTCCGATATGTTATTTTTTCATATTACAATGCCTCTTAGACGCTATGCAAGTTATTTTTCAGCGGGTTGGGTATGCTGAATCTGCATAAGGGTTTGGCGAAGTAATTTGAAGGCTTTGGTCGCTTGGCCGCGGTTTTTCCATTTCGGAGAGGACGTGTAATCGCTTCGACCGAAGGTGCCGCGGGGTAAGTTGAAGAAATACCAGGCCGGCTCGAACTGGATGAATTTGCAATCAAGCTCGAGGGCGCGGCGGGTCCAGGCAAGAATGTCTTCCGGCGGGCACTTGGTGTCGTCTTTTCGCAGCCAGGACTGGTTGGACAGGCCGAATCCTGCGGCGCCTTTGTTCACCAAAGGTTGCACCGCTTCATGCCAGGTTTTGATGCGGGGTACGGAATCTTCGCTGGGTTCGTTGTTGGCGTAAGTCACGGTGACCAGGTCGGGGAATTCCTGCAGCAAATTATGTAAAGCTTCTTCGTTCGGCTTTTGGGCTTTATCCCAGGGGGCGAAGCGCAGCCAATGCCAGTCGGAAAATTGCACGAACATGTTATGCTCGCAGGCAAAGCGGAGGTACAGGCGCAGGATATCCGCCTGGAAAAATTCATCTTCGGGCATGACCCAGCCCTTACCCTTCCATTCGGGATTAGTGGTGCGCACGGCGCGGACGGTGAAATCCTGGCTGAACAGTTCCATCATGCGCATGCCTGCAAGGTATCGGCCGTATTTCTTTTTGTAACGAGCCAGATCCGAAACGGAAATGGCCACACCGTGCGGGCCGTCGGCGGGCTGGTTATGTTCGGTGGAGGTGCCCAGGGTCATGGCGTCAGAAGAAACGACGTCGAAAACAAAGGGCAGCTTATGGGCCACGCAGATGTCCAGCATGTTGACGAGATATCGCTGATTGGCGACCTGCGGTTCGAACAGGGCATATACTTTGTATTCGCCTTCAAGAGTCTTGAGTTCTCGGGCGATGTGCCGCATGGCCTGGCGGTCGTTGTTGACCACGATGCCGTTACCGAAGCCCTGGTCGATAGAGAAGATCAATTTTACCTGTTGATCGTTTGTAGCAGGCGACAGCGACAGAAAAAAGGCCAGAAAGCAATTAAGCAAGAACATGGCTTTACCTCTAATATTTCCACACGGATAAGCGGGTTATGGGCCTATTTTTTGCGGACGGGATAAGGTTAAATCATGAAACGGTGATCGGCAACCAATTTACCGGCTCGTATCGACCTGTTGTGCACCGACGGGCACGGGCGGCAAGTCGTCGCGGCCTTCGTAAACTTCGATGTTGTAATAATCGAGGAGGGTGCCCTTGCTGCGTTCGAGGTTGGTCAAGGCGAGGTTGTAGTCCACTACGACCTGGAGCAACTGCTGGCGGGCGCCGGCCAAGGCCTGATGGGCGTCCAGTTCGACCTGTAAATTCGCCGGGCTTCGCTTGATCATGCGTTCAACGGTGGCCTGCAACTGGGCTTCGGAAGCCTGGGCGGACTGCAGACTCGGATCGATCTGTTCATAATTGGTTTGCAATTCGCGAACGGATTGCAAAGTTTCGCGAATCACATTTTCGATCTGGGCCCGATACTGGTAAATAGCTTGTGCCTGTTGCAGGCGGGCCTGACGAAGGCGGGCTTCGGGACCACGATTACCGATAGGCCACTCGAACTCCAGGGATACAAAATATTCATGAAAATCACTACGACTCAATTCGCTGAAAGCCCGATCGAGATTACTCCCCAAGCCATTGACAATATAGCGAAAGACCAGGTCCAATCGAGGCAGGGCCTGATTCTTGGCAACGCCGACACCGATTTCGCTTTTTTCAATAGCCAGGCGGGCTTCACGCAACTCTGCGCGGTTTTCCAGAGCGGCAGCCGCCTCGCCGAACTTGTCCACCATTATCGGCTCAAGAACGGGAATGGACGCGGGCACAATCTCAACATCCTCGGATAAATTGAGCACAGGATCATTGATAGCCGCCTTCAGGTTATCCTCAGCATTGCGGACCTCATTTTTCAGGCGGACAAACTCCGCTCGGGTCTGCTCGATGCGGCTACGGGTCATCTCCAACTGAACAGCATAGACGTCGTACTCAGCCTCTTTGCGTTTCTCCAAGGAACGCAAAATGGTTTCCAGATTGGTCAACAGCCGGGCGGTAATGGTCACCAGCCGACGAGATACATAAACGTTCCAGTAGGCCTGCTCCACATTAAATACCGTTTCGCGAATTTGACGGCGAAGCTCTTCCACACTGATTTTGCGATCGAGCTTGTTCATCATGATCTGGGATCGATTGAAATCCAAGCCGAAATTGCGAAGCAAGGGCTGGGCCAATTCAACATTAAAACTGTTAAAGTAAGAGGGATTAAGCGTTTGGAAAATAAGATTGCTTTGATGACGGTTAAATTGGTAACTGGTCTGCATCTGAGCCCCGGTTGGCAGCATCTTGCGTACCCCGGATTCAAAAAGACGAGTTCGATCATGCGTTCCCATCAGCTCAGAGGGAGAAGGCCTTTCCTGATTATTGTTAGTGAAACTCGCATAGAAAATCGCGTCGAATTGGGCTTCGGCCTCCACCACCCGGGCGGCGTCAATGGCGGGGCTATATGCCTGGCCGCAAATAACAAAGCTGTTTTCCAAGGCCCGCCGGAGGGCGTCGCCAAGGGTCAACTCCACTTTTTTATCGCGCTGAATCGCTTCGAAGCGTTCGAGCATTCGCTTCTGGCGGTCGGCGAAATACTCGCGGATGTTACTTTTTCGCGTTTCCCGCTGTTCTGCGGTCAGGCCGGTCATGGTATCCACAAGGTCCAGGCTTTCCTGGAGTTCTTGTTTCAGGCTCTTCTCCACGGGACAACCGCCTGCAAGGTGTT
>CAZMVS010000250.1:0-4486 GCA_964569525.1 uncultured Planctomycetales bacterium | reverse complement strand
AAATGTTAAAAGTAAATCGGTGCAGAACCGTTTAAAGATTACCGTACTGTCCGGCGGCCCCAGCGCGGAGCGCGAGGTCAGCCTGCAAAGTGGAAAAGCGGTGGCCGACGCCCTCGAACGACTTGGCCATGAAGTGTACCGGGCTGACATCGCCCCCGATTCCTTGGAGGCGCTGGATAAATCCGTGGACATGATTTTCATTGCCCTGCATGGCGCCTTTGGCGAAGACGGCCAACTGCAGCGTATCCTCGATCAACGGGGAATCAGCTATTGCGGCTCCGGGGCGGAAGGCTCCGCCACTGCCATGGACAAGGTAGCCTCCAAGTGTCGATTCATTGAGGCCGGCTTGCCCACCGCGCCCTTCAACGTGGTTTATCTCAAGAACGTTCAAGCGACTGCCGACCACTGGTCGCCGCCGGTCGTCGTCAAACCCGTTGATCAGGGTAGCAGTGTCGATTGCCGCATTGTCCGCCAGCATGAAGATCTTCAATCTGTCTTGGAACAGATGACCCGCCAGTACGGACGCTGCATGATTGAAAAATTTATCGACGGCTACGATCTGACCGTGGGGGTCCTCGGTGAAACTCCTTTGCCCCCCATTCAGATTCGCACCAAGCGGGAGTTTTACAATTACGAGGCCAAGTATCTTGACGACCAGACCGAATATCTCTTTGACATCGATTTGCCGCTTTCCACACTCGAGAACATCAAACAACTCAGCGTGCAGGCCCATAAAGTTCTCGGTTGCCGGGATTTCTCCCGCGTGGATTGGATCGTTGACGCGCATAGCCAGGAACCGTACCTGCTTGAGGTCAACACCATCCCCGGTATGACCGACCATTCCCTGTTGCCCAAGGCCGCACGCCGGGCCGGCCTGAGTTTCGAGGTCCTCTGTCAATGCATTGTGGAATTGGCCTGCCGGCGGTAAGCTAAAACTGTTTCAACGGAGTGAACCTACTGATTTTGCCGGGAGGGCATTTTGAGTCGGCGACAATCTAGAAAAAAATCAAGATCGAAATCAAAAAAGGAATCAAGCTCTTCCTTGTCCAACCACATCAGCTGGTTGGGAAAAGGCCCCGTACGTACCGCCTGTGCTCTGCTTGTGGTATTGATTGCTACAGCTTACGGCTTGGAACGCCTCAAAAAGTACGTCTATAACCGTCGCGACTATAACCCCCCTGTCGCTCTCGAACTGGCCGACTCCAAACAGCACACGTGGATCGACCGAGAAGGCTGGCGGGAGCGTATCCTCTCTTCAATTAAGCTTCCGCAGAATGTCCAATGGAAGGATGAGGACTTGCTGCAAAGAATTGTCCAGCAAACTGAAAACAGCGGTTGGGTCGCTAAAATCCGACAGGCTACCAAGTACATGGACGGCACGGTTCGCTTGGAGTGCGAATATCGCCGGCCCATCGCCATGATCTATACCCGCACCGGCCTGAAAAGCCTGCAGTTGAATGAAGGTTTTATCCCTGTGGATGAAAACGGTGTCCGCTTGCCTGAGGAGTATGGTCAGGTGGAGCCGGATTCCGGCTGGATGCGCGTTTTTGGTGTGCACAATTCGCCCCCGGATGTGGGCGAACCTTATCCTGCCGATACGGACGCCAGAGCCGCTGTACGTCTCGCAAAACTGCTTTTTAATCAAAAATATGCCTACCGCATCAGTGCCATCGACGTGACAAATTACCGTGGCCGACGCGACCGGAGCCGCGAGCATATCATCCTCCGTACACGTAGCGGCGGACAAATCGTCTGGGGTTCCGCCATTGGCGAAGAATGCGAGGAACTTCCCCCTGCCGAGAAACTGCGCAATATCGCCTTGTTTATGGAACGGGGGCAACCCCAGGCTCATGTGCAGGTCAACCTCCGCCGCAACGGCTGGATCCGCCTCGAACCTCGTGTGACTCGGACTGCCGACAACTCTCGCTGATGAAAATTTGCCCTTTCGAGCCTGCTGATGTTACATTTCCGGTAGTTATCGGAACCGAGGATACTCAATGGCTGGTGTGCAGGACATCTTGAGTGGGCTGAATCAGGTCGGTTGCTTTTTGCAAAATCACCTGCCTTGGGATCAGCTGCCCGAACCGACCATCCTGGCCGCCGTTGCGGTGCTGGCCGGTTTTATCCTTGCTTTTTGGGGCGCCCGCTTTTTGAAATTGATTTTCATATTGGCTTGCACCGCCGGTGGAGCTGCCGGGGGTGTACATCTCCCCCGCCAATACCAGGTGGACAATATTTTCGGACTGATCCTCGGCGGAGCCTTCGCCGCTTTGTTTGGATACCTGCTCTATCGTTGGTGGATCGGCCTGTTGACTGGACTGTGCACTTTGCTCATCGTCGCCGCCATTGCTGCTCCCCGTTTTGTGGAGGATGAAGTAGAAAAATTCAAGGATTATCAATTGGGTGTGGGTGGGGCTGCCTATACCTTGGAACAACCCGAAATCAATTTTGAATCGCTGAC
This sequence comes from uncultured Planctomycetales bacterium, assembly GCA_964569525.1. Classification (GTDB taxonomy): domain Bacteria; phylum Planctomycetota; class Phycisphaerae; order UBA1845; family PWPN01; genus JAAYCU01. The sequence continues at coordinate 2,025 of CAZMVS010000250.1, read as the reverse complement.
CGATTATTTTTGGACCCAACGAAAAAGCTTTGCCATTCGTACTCTGTTTGCCCTGGGCTTGTCCTTTGTGCTAGGAGTCCTCGTTGGCGTGTTGATGCCTCGTTTTGCCAGTGTAGTGGCGACTTCCCTGTTGGGTGTGACCTTTCTGGCTGGCGGTCTTTATACTTTGGTTGCTCTTCAGTGGCCCCGGGCCTGGCGGATGGTACAGGCCGAGCCCGGCTGGTTCGCCGCCGTATTGGTCTTGATAACCATCGTTTCCCTGTCCATCCAGGGGCGAAAACCACGACATCCTGTGGTGGCTAACCCCGTCCCCCAGCAGGTTACCAACTCCTGAACCGAAGATATTTTTGCATTCCCATTTTCCTCCCGCCGGTTTTATTGCCATAATGTTCATTAGGCCGATCCTTGGCGGCCGGTGGATCGCGGATAAAAGGGGGATGGCCTTGAAGACCTTCCCATCTGTGGGTCTTTTTTGGAACGATGCGAAATGCCTGTTCGGCCGATAGATAGAACAATGGAGCTGTTGTTTGTAACAAAAATCCTGGATGACCTTATTGTATCGCCGTCCGATAAAACGTGTTGAGTGAGTTTTGCGTAGCTACGAGAACATAAAATAGTGAATTGCTGCTGAGTTTCTGCAATATATCTTCGGCGGAGAGACTGCTGGATGGATCTGAGTTTTTCGGGAATGATAAATGAATTAGCCGGCCGGGAAATGATGCTCGGAATCTTCCTCGCGGGAGCGGGCCTGGTTTTCATGTTGATGGGCCTGCGCATCTTTAAAACCCTCATCGCCGTCAGCTTTGCGGTGATCGGCTTTGGTGTGGGCATGTCCATCCCCGCCGCCGATTTGGTCCGCGTTGTGCTCGGCATCGTGGGAGCCGTCGGCCTTGCTATCGTAGGTAGCATGTTCCTGCGGTTTTCCGTGGCTCTGTTGGCCGGAGGTTGGGCCGTTGCCGTAACCCTTCATTTCACTGAAGTCCTGGAATTACGTCCCGATCTCGTCATCCTGGCTTGCCTTTTCATTCTCCTGGCCGTCGTATCCCTCAGCTTCGTGCTTTACAATGAGATTATCGCCCTCGTGACCAGTTTCGAAGGCGCCTTGTTGGTATTTAGCGGGGTAGTCGTCCTTTTTAGTCAAAGCCATTCTCTATGGACGCATATTCGACCTCTGTTTCTCGAGAGCATCCTGTTTAATGCCTTCCTCCTCCTTGCGGTGACTCTGTCCGGCTTCTATTTCCAGGAAGCCGACCTGCGCAAACGACAGACCGGCATGGAAGGCTAAATTCCTTATCTTCCCATTCCACCAACCATACCCCGCCATCATGTAAACCCGATCGATAACCTGTCTTTTGGAGATTGCGTGTGATTCTACCCACTGCTCCGGGGCTGCCCTTGCGACGGAACGTCACGCGGAACACCCGCCGTGTTATGGCAATGGAAACGATAAAGAACAGAACATGAACTTGTAGAAGGAGGGATCGTTATGTTTACTGAAATTCAAGCCAACGTTGCTGAAATAGTCTTGGTTCTTTCCCCCTACCTTTCGCAAACCACAACCCCGCCATGCAAAAAAAATTTCACAAAACAAAGCCATTTCAAAAATTCCGTAAGATGTTATTTAGGAGATATTTACAGGGTTTTTACAGTGACGCTTAGCGTCAAAAACAAACCCATTTAACCCATTTTAGAAAGCCGGGAATTGCATAAGGACTTTACTTGATCAACCGGACGTTGGCCCAGTCCGCGTGGTCCCCGATGTCCAGTTCGTCACCGAATTCAACAATCAACTGCAGCCGTTTGACGTCTTTGATATCCACCAGGATAGAACGCGGTGGATCGTTACCCGTAACCGGTCCACTGGCAAAACGTTCCACCCCATCTCCCATGACGCGAAACACCACGTTGCCTCGCTTGCCCACCGCCTCATCGATCCCGATCTCCGCCGCAAAAGTTTGATAATTATTCTGCAGCTCAAAAGTGAGAATCGACTCCGCATGCATTCCAATACCACGATCGTATTCA
>CAZMVS010000249.1:0-26620 GCA_964569525.1 uncultured Planctomycetales bacterium | reverse complement strand
GAAGATGTAGATCGGCCGGAGAAGTCCGTGGTTATCTTTTTTCCGGATGGTATGGATGCTTATCGCATGCACGAGTTGGCGGCGGAAGGACGGCTGCCGAATATCAAGCGTGTATTTCTTGAAGGGGGTGTGGGCGTACGCCACGCAGTCAGTAGTATGCCTTCCATAACGTATCCCAATTGTTCGGCGATGATCACTGGTCGATTTCCCGGGCATCATGATATTATGGGTAATTTCTGGTTCGATCGTCGCAATTTGAGCTGCCGGGATTACATGACCTATGAAACATATCGCACGGTGAACGTGCACATGGTAAAGCCGACATTGTATGAGATTCTCGGCGATCATTTCACTTTGAATATTCAGGGGCATACGCGGCGGGGGGTGACCCAAACGATTGATAATGAAAACATGTTTGCGTGGGCCTGGATTACGGGTCGTTACATTCATGCGGATCGTTATGTGGGGGTGTGCGTGGAGGAGGCAGCGGGAGTTGCCAACCGGGTCAAGCGCTGGCCGACGGTGATGATGACCTATTATCCGGGAGTGGACGAGGTGGGGCATGTCTGGGGGCCGGGATCGGAGGAATACGCACAGGCGTTGGAGAATATCGACGGGGTGGTCGGCAGGGTGACCGAGGCGATGGAGGATGCGGGGCTGGGTGAATCGACGTATTACGTGTTGGTAGCGGATCATGGAATGGCCCCAGTGGACCGGGATAAACAATTTGATTTGTGCGAATGGCTACGAGATGAACGGGGCATGAAATTGCGTACCAGTCCCAACAAAGCACCTGATTATGTGGATCGGTTTAAATTAATGAAAGCGTATGATGCGGTAGTGGCTGTCGAATCTGCGCGGGTGGCCAAGATATATTTGCGCGGCAGGCGAGGCTGGGCTTATCGTCCCAGGTCGCGGGAAGTAGCTGACTGGATTATGGCAAAGCCGGCGGTTCATGAGTTGGCGGCGGTGGACGTGGCTGTCTATCGGGTTGGTGAGAACATAGCGGGTGTGTTTTCAAAAAATGGGACGGCTCTGATCGAACGGCAGTGGAATGGTGATCAGCGAGAATATCGCGTGGCTGAGTATGAAGGCGATCCGCTGGGTTACAAGGAGCATTCAAAGGTATGGAAGATGGTGGGTACGGGGTGGCATACATCGCGGGCGTGGTTGGGGGCAACGGCCCACGTGAAGTTTCCTGATTTTGTGCCCCAGGTGGTGGAGATGTTTGATTCGCCACGGACGGGGGAGGTGGTTGTGTTCGCGGCGGATCAGTGGGCTTTATACGAAGGGGAAGTTGGGGGGCATGGTTCGATCTCTCAGCGGGACATGCGGATGCCGATGTATTTTGCCGGACCTGATTTGCCGCAGGGTGCGGAAATATCTTGTGCCCGGCTGGTGGATTTGACGCCGACGATTCTCGGTTTGCTGGATGAGAGCCATCGGCTGGAGAATTATCCGCCTATCGATGGGATTAACCTGGTAGAGGAGTTACGCCGGGCTACGAGTGAAGAATCGGATATTTTGATGAGCACGTCATCCCGATGAGCAAATTTGTAAGCCATACCCGTATTTTGGTATCAGTTTGTATGAAAGTACGCACACGAAATTCCTGCATAAATCGTATATAATCGCCGGCCATGGGTAGTCGAAATACGCCTAGGTATAGATTTTATGTTTTCCTGCTGCTGACGGTTGCCGGTCTGGCTGCCCACGGCTGGTCACTGGATGACGGTTTGTTTTTTGACGATCATTGGCATCGTACGCAGTATGCCAATAGTGATTGGTCCTTTAACGGGTTGTTGGAAGCGGCCACCATTGATCCGGAACGGTTCGTGTCGCATTGGTGGCAGGATGAGTCGATTCGCTGGATTTATGCTCGGCCGGTGTCGGTGTTGGCTGCCAAGACGATTTACCAAGCAAGCGGGGGAAGCCCTGTTGCGTTGCATGCCTTCAGTCTGATGCTGCATATTCTGGGTGCGTTTCTGGTTTACCTGTTGTGCTGGAAGTTGACCCGGCGGCAATTCTGGTCAGTGGCAGGGGGGCTGCTATTTATCGTTTATTCGCATAGTATTTTTGCGGTCGGTTGGCTGGCGGCACAGAATACCGTTCTGCAAACGGTTTTATGTATTGCGGCCCTGTTGTGCTATCTGAAGGCTACTGGACTAAACCTGTTTCCATATCTAAACCGGTCCGCAAATGACGAGGTCGGGTTCGCGGAAAAGGTGGGGTATTCAGATTCTGGATTAATTAGCAATGTGGATGTGATTCCACCATTGCGGGTTGGTTGGTTTGCGGGTTCATTATTGTTGTGGATGTTGGCGGTGTTATCGCGGGAGAATGCCCTGGTCTTGCCGGTGATTATGATGGCATTTGATGGGGCGTTTGGGGGCAAGGCGTGGTTGAAGAGGCGTTGGAAGGGATATTTTGTATATGCCCTGACGGGGTTGGTGTTTGTTATCTGGCGATTGGTTTTTTATTACCATCCTTTGCCTGAATTTTATTTTCGACGGCCGGAAGGATTGGGCGATGTTTCCTGGTTGATTGCCAAGTTGATGCATTATTTGACGGCCGTCGTTTGGTTATCCCCGCTAACGGTTGGGCCGACGGGACGATATGCGCCTTTTGCGGAGGCGACCGGGGATTGCGTATTAATGGCTGGTATTTTGCTGGTGCTGGGGGGTGGGTATTGGCTGGCGTGTCGGCGGGCGCGCGGATTCTGGATTTGGCCGTTGTGGATATTGCTAGCGGTTTTGCCGGTGGTGCCGGTGATGGCGACGCCACATTCGGGTTATATGCCGGCGGTGGGTTTCGCGGTGGGGATGATTTTGGGCCCGGCCTTGCATGATCGGCTCAAGCCGGGCAAGCGTTGTGTGAGCAAATACGTGGCTATTTGGTTTCTGGTGGCGACTACCACCTACATGCCGATATATCGAATTTTATGGGATTCAGTGAATGCCAGCGAGGATCTGACCATTGCGCGTATCATGCAGCAGCCTCCGCCTAGCAAGGCCACGGAGGTATTTCTGATTAATGTTCCCTTTGTTAATGTTTATGCTCAGCTACATTTAAAGGAAGCTTTGCAGGAGCGAGGTATTCAACGAGAGTGGCCGTTTCACTGTCACGTGTTAGCTTATACACCGAGTAATACTTTGCGGAATGAGCAACCGGTTCATATTCGACAGATCGACCGCTATAGTTTTTCGCTTTCTATAGAGGGCAGGCCTTATTTTTCCGGTGCTTTGGGGCGATTTTTGATCGGGGCTATGCGGGAGCAAGGCAGGTTTCAGCAGGGAGAAGTTATCGAAGGCGAACATTTCGACGTGGAGATTGTCCGGGCTGATGATAGAGGTGTGCGGGAGATGCTGTTTCGTTTTCATGAGCCCTTGGGCAGTCCGCAATATTGTTTTTACGTTACCGGCCAGGATCGAGCGGCGGCGCGGTATTGCTTTGCAGAAGACATGGGGAAGGATCGAGGCATTGATACGGTTGAGGCAGGTCAAATTCCTGTGGAATTACAGGACGTTGCGGCGCGCTTGCAGCAAGGTCAATCGGTTGATTGGAGCAGCTTGTTGGCGTTGACGATCCATGCAGATGGTGAATCCGCCCGGATGGCGAGGCAGGCTCTTCGGCCGGTGGTTTTGTACTTGTCCCGGACTCTGGCGGCCCCATTTTCCTGTCGAGCAGAGACTAGATCGGAAGGGCAGTGGTTAGAAAGAGGGCAATGGTGGGAGAGGCATGTGGAGGAGGAGTCAGTGGCAACCTTGTTGAAGACCCGCGGCAGCCTTGGGGACCTGCGTGAGCGGCGGGATATGTTGTTCACTGTTATCGATATTGCCAAAAAGGTTATATGTACTGACCTTTATCTGACCGGTAAGCAGTTTCCTGGTCCAAAGTAATCGTTGGCGAATCCCCCTTTTTTGTATAAGATTAGTGGTGAGCTTGAAGGTATAGTGTGGATATAAAAAATACAACATCCCGAAGCAGAGCGGTACGTATGCAAGCGAGCGGTGAACAAACGATCCTGATGACCGGTGCTACCGGGTTTCTCGGGATGTACATGCTACGAAATTTGCTGGACAGCGGATACCGGGTTGTGGCCCTTGTTCGGCCGCCTCTGGATCGGGGCAGAAAGCGACTGATTGATTTATTAGGTGAAATTGGCTGTGACGCGGAGAGCAGGGAAGAGAATGAACGATTATTGCTTGTTGAAGGGGCTCTACCGGATGATTTGCCTGAGGAAAGATGGGGTAAGACTGATACCATCTTGAATTGTGCGGCCAGTTTGCAATTGTATGCGAACGGCAACGGTGACCCATACGCCACGAATGTGGAGGGGACCAAGGCGATAATCGAATGGGCTCGGGAGCATTTCGTCGGTCGCATCTTTGCGGTCAGCACCGCTTATACCTGCGGGTGGGATCGGGGTCGGATCTTGGAGGATTTCCATCTGCGTCAGCCTGAATTTCAGACTAATTATGAACATAGTAAGTGGACGGCAGAGCATTTGCTGAGGAGTTGGGCGGAAGAAACTGATGGGACATTGACCGTTTTTAGGCCGAGCTTTCTGGTAGGGGATTCTCGTACCGGATATACCGCACAATTTGCCGGTTTTTATCAATTTGGCCGCCTGGTAAGTCTTTTGAAGGAACAATTTCGCGATCCCAATAACGGAGCGTTAACCCATGTTCCTTTACGAATTCCGGGGCGGCCGGAGGATCTGCAAAATCTGGTTCCGGTTGATTTTGCGGCCAGAGTAGCGGTGGATGTTGTGGAACGCCCGGAATATCATGGGCGAATTTATCATTTAACCAATCCCAAGCCACCTTCCAACGACATGATCCGGCGGTTTTACGAAGAATATTTTGGTTTGACCGGTGGTTACTTTGTCGATCCGCAGGAGGTTATCGGGCATTGTACGCCAGCGGAATCGCTTTTATGGGATAAGTTTAATATTCTGACACCACGGATGACGCATAATCCCATCTTTGAGATGGGCAATACCTTGAAAGTAATGGAAGCGGCAGGGCGATCTTTTCCAATGCTCGATCGTGAATGTGTATTTCGTCTTTTTGAATATGCCGTGAACCAAGATTGGGGGCGGCAGAGTGTTATTAAGAAGAAATAAGCCTCGTTTCACAGCAACCAAGCTTTTTCAATAAACTTCTACTTTTAAATTTCACAAAATGTGAACATGGCGATTTGGTCGTTTGCAACAAATTCAATGTATTATTGGACTTGTTGCTCATCCAGAGCTACGCGCTATTTCAAGCTGGTCCCATATGCCACCGATGTAGAGAAGAGCAGAAGCAGGATATGCCGCCAGTGAAGGAGTGTTTCGCCTAGTGATATCGTCCGGTCCGATTGCCGAGTTGTTTAGTCGCGCCCGCAATCTGCTTCTGGGGCCGACGTATCCAGCACATCGATTAGAAGATTATCGGTCCTTTTTTATTGTCGGGGCGGCTCGTTCGGGTACTACGCTACTCAGGCGAATCCTTACGGCGAATCCGGACATACACATTCCCCCTGAAAACTATGCTTTGCCACATGTCATCCAGGCCTATCGTCGCAACTGCAGCCTTCCCTGGAAGGATCTTGTGCGCCTGTGTCTGTCATACCTGGAATTCCAAAAGGATTTTGAGACCTACCAGATCAACATGCGGCCGTTGATGTACGAATTGATTGAGGTTCCGCCGGCCGAGCGAAGTTTGGCCTGTATTCTTGATCGGTTTTATCGTTACCATGGACGGCAGCAGGGTGAGCCTTTTCTGATCTGGGGTGATAAGACGCCTTCAAATGTCTATTACCTGGAGAGAATTCTGGTTCCATTTCCGCAGGCCCGCATTTTGAACCTGGTGCGGGACGGGGTGGACGTGGTGTACTCCATGTTGGAGTCCGGTCTTGCCCCGGACCTACAGGGGGCGGCCCAACGGTGGTACAAGGCCATTGAAAGCGCCAAGCAATTTGAACGCCGACATCCGGGGAATCTGATTAATGTTCGGTATGAGCAACTGGTGAGCGAGCCAGAGGAAACCATCCGGGGAGTATGCCAATTTTTGAATACCCAGTATGAAGAAACGCAAGTGGACAAGCGGGATCACGTTCACACACTGGCGGATATTGACATGTACGACCATCTGCAGAATGTCAAGAAGCCCATCAATCGTCGCAGCATCGGCAAGGGTAGAAGCGCTTTTTGCGACGGTGAGCTAATGCGGCTGGCGGAGTTACTCGATACGAGTTTGATCGAATGCGGCTACGCTCCAGCTACCGAAGTTTGTATTCGAGCGGAGAACCGGGAGCCGGTTTGCGCCGGTGCATAACGGGCATTGGAAATCTTTTACTCGGTCTTTTCTCCGATCATTACCCCCAAGTCGCCCAATGCTTTTCGCAGATCTTTCATACGCAAAACCGGTGGAAGTTTGCCAGCCATGCTGATGGCAAAGCCGATGGAACTCGGTCTGCGGAGATTGCCATGGGCGGCGGCTAGCTCAATAAATTTTTCGACGGTTGGGCTGCCGCAAAAATACCCATCCCGAGTGGTGACTAATACATCCGGTTCATGTTCGATCAGACCATGAAAGGCTTGCCAGAGGCGGCAGACGGCGTCCGGCCGCTGGTGATCTTTGGTGGCTTCGAACCAATCCTGTTCGCTGACGAAGCCATATTGGTCAATTTTCCCCTGTTCATCTAATTGCTGAAGGGTGGGTTTGAGTTCGAGAGGATCGCCGCGGAAGACCTGATATTTAAAACGGTCGTTTCTGTTACTGATCTTCGCCTTGCCGGTGCGAGAAAGAACCATCACATTGCCTTCATCGTCTTCATAGGTGCTCAGGGCCATGCCTTCGATTCCGAGCACGTCTGTCGCTACTTGTTGAGGCGATTGGGTGTAAATGGCCGCACAGGTAACCAGCCCGAATTCGGGGACGACTACATCGTCAGGATCTTCCAAGTGTTCCCGCAGGTTGTAACCCATGTATTTCAGATTTTTGGCCAGGCGGATACGTTTGGCATTGCCATAAAAATGGCCGTGATCGGAAAACATGGTAACCTTTGCTCGGCCGCGGGTGTCGTGCATGAGGGCTTGGCAGAAACGATCCAAGCGGACCAGCCCGATTTGGTGGCCGGTCCTGCCGTAAACCGCTCCCAATCCTGAACTGCCAACCACATAGCCGATAGTTACTTTTTGATCGGTTTTGAGGAAATGGTTGCGAATTCGCCGCAATTCGTGGTTGGTCCAGCCCTTGGGCCAAATGTAGGCGTAAGGATGGGCGATGTGTTCTAACCGGTAATCTACTTTTGCATGCCAAGGCGCATTTTCAGCGGTTAGGTATATGTCGTAAGGATTTGTCAGTTGCTGTCCGTCGTAATAGGTAGCCTCCATTCCCGGGCAGGGGGATACGCCAAAAAAATCACTCAGGCACACGTCGGTCATGATTGGGAAGGGGCTGATGACCCTGCTGGGAGGGGGGAAATAGCGTAGCCGCCCGCCTTTGCGAAACTCGTTGATCATTTGGTAGGGAATGCTGTCCAGGATCAATATCAGGTGGCGGCATTCTTCCTGAGAAACTTGGTCCAGCACAACCAAATCATCTATTTTGCCATCCGGTTCGTTGTCATAGCCGATGGCATAGATGAGTCCTTGGGAGTTGAATTTTTCGCAAAAATCCGCTTGTCCATCGCCGTCAGTATCATACCAGCGAGTTAGTCGGCCATCCTGGGATATTTCCCGTTGGACCGGGGCGGGGGGGAACATTTTCGGGCCCGGTCCGGCGCAACCGGCAATCAAAATAAAAACAGTAACAAGAATAAGCAAAAACCGTGTGGAGGGAGATATTTTGGACATCTTATTCCCAATAGAGTAGCACGAAAATAGTATTAGGGCCGGACAGTGCCATAAACTACTTTTTTATAACATGAACGTAAAAAAAATGCGCCTTAGCTGTCGGCGAGGTTGTTTGTTGAGCGATCTCCGGCTAGATTGTAGGTAATGGCTAAGAAGAGAAAGAAATCTATCACATACGCAGACAGCGGCGTAGACATTTCCGCCAATGATCGGCTGGTGGAGCTGATCAAGCCGGTGGTGCGGGGGACTTATGGACCGCGGGTGATCGGCGGCCACGGTGGTTTCGCGGGCATGTTCCGGCTGGATTACTGCGAGGAGCTGTTCAAGCGGAACTACCGGGATCCGGTGCTGGTGGCCTGTACGGACGGGGTGGGCAGCAAAGTGCTGCTGGCTCGCGAGTCGGGTTATTACGATACCGTGGGTATCGACCTGGTGGCCATGAGCGTCAATGACATGCTGACCGTCGGGGCCGAACCATTGTTTTTCCTGGATTACATTGCGGTCAACAAGCTTGAGCCCGAGCAGGTGTCCAACATGATCGAGGGCGTGGCCCATGGTTGCACCGAGGCAGGCTGTTCACTACTCGGCGGTGAGACCGCGGAGATGCCCGATCTTTATGGGAAGGATGATTTTGACATGGCGGGCTTCGCCGTGGGGGCGGTAGAACGCGAGCGGATCATCGATGGGTCGGACATGGAGCCCGGGGACATCATCATCGGCCTGCCTTCCAGCGGGGTGCATTCCAATGGCTATTCGCTGGTTCGTCGGGTGATGAAGGAGGCCAAACTTAAATATGATTCGGTTGTGCCGGCAATTGGTTGTGCGATTGGGGATGAGTTACTCAAGCCGACTCGAATATATGTACGGCCGGTGATTTCGGTACTGAGACGGTATAAGGTGAAGCGTGTAATACGAGGGATGGCCCATATTACGGGTGGCGGTTTGCCTGGGAACGTGGTACGGATTCTGCCTGACGGATGTTCGGCGGTGATTAATATGAAAAGCTGGCAGCCTCCCCCGATCTTCAAATATCTGCAGTCTCAGGGCGTTAAGCGGGACGAAATGTTCCGGGTGTTCAACATGGGGATTGGTTTTGTGTTGATCGTGCGGCCGACCTTTGCCAACGCGGTCATCGGGCATTTTCGTCGTCATAGGCTTGATGCTCTGGCCATAGGCCGTATTCGGAAAGGCCCTAAAAAAGTTGAAATTCGCTAATTAGGATTCCTTTTTCCCGGTCTGGCTGGTACCATAAAAATATGCCCGCGAGCATTTTGCTTATCGATCCCGAACCGCCGATCCAGCGTCAGGTACGGGCTGCCTGCCAACAGCTGGAAGTTCGCTTGCTGGTGGCTGAGCGTTTAGAAGATGCCTTTCCCTTGATGGATGAACAAGAACCCGACGTGGTTTTGCTGGATGTGGATCGGCCCGGCAGTGGACGGTTCAAAGGTTTTGAAACGCTTTTGAAGCGTCAGCCACGATTGTGCTGTATTCTGATTGCAGACCGTCGCCGAAGTGAACAGGCCATCGAAGCCATGAAACGTGGCGCGATTGACTATCTTCTTAAACCCCTGAATCACGAAATTCTGGTCGATCGGTTGGATGATGCTTTACGGATCAGCCGGGACATGACCGTGCCGGCAGTTTATGAAGCCCAGCCGCGGGATCGAACGGTAGATCGGATCATCGGTCAATCTCCGGTCATGCAGGAGGTTTTCAAGTTGGTGGGCCTGGTTGCCCCGCGAAATGTGAATCTCCTGATTACCGGGGAAAGTGGGACGGGCAAGGAGCTGATTGCCAAGGCTATTTATCATCACAGCAGGCGGAAGGACAAGCCATTTCTTGCTGTCAATTGTGCGGCCATTCCTGAGACTCTTTTGGAAAGTGAATTGTTCGGCCATGAGAAGGGGGCCTTTACAGGCGCCCATGTACGGCGTATTGGGAAATTTGAACAATGCGAGGGGGGGACGCTTTTTCTCGATGAAGTCGGTGATATTCCGCTGACAACCCAGACCAAGCTGCTCCGGGTTTTGCAGGACGGCAGTTTTCAACGTTTGGGTGGCACGGAGACTATTCATTGCGACGTGCGGATTATTGCCGCTACCAACCAACAAATTGAAAAGCTTATTGACGAGCGTCGCTTTCGACAGGATCTGTACTACCGATTAAATGTCACTACGATTCATGTGCCGCCATTGCGGGAGCGTGACTTGGACCCGGTGCTGTTGGCCCATTATTTCGTGCAAAAATACAACCCGATTCTGGGAACCCAGCTTCAGCGTTTTGCCCCCGAAGTTTTGCCTATCTTGCTGAATTATTCCTGGCCGGGAAACGTACGTGAATTGGAAAACGTTATGAAGGCATCGCTGGTCATGGCCCGAGGCAATGTGTTTCGGCCGGAATTTTTGCCGGAAAAGATTCGATCCATGGGCATGGGGGAGGCGAAAAAGTCTGGCAATTCAGTCCCCGCCAGGGAGCCGATTTTTCCTGTTGGTGATTTAGGGGAGATTTGTCGGCAATTCCTGGCTAACAAACATTTTCACGGTCAAATCTACAAGCAAGCCATTCACTCTGCAGAGCGGGAGATCATCAGGGCAGCCTTGCAGCATACGGGCGGAAGATTGGCTCCTGCGGCCAGGATCCTGGGGATTACCCGGACGACATTACGCAAGAAGATGGAACTCTTGGGCGTGGAGGTCAGCACTGCTGTTATTGATCGGGAAGCAAGTGCCCATAATGGCTAATATTTAACCATTATGGGCATGTGCTTATCAATTTCTGGCATTATTCTCATTTTATCGCTATGATGTAAATCTATTTTTTACAAGTGGTTAAGGAATTTCACATCTTTTGCCCTCATTGGCACATGGTCTGATAAATAAACATTAGAGGCCGACCCGGTGGCGGGTTGGATATTTAATAGTTGGGGAGTCAACTGCCACCAATCTGCCAACGGGTCGGTTTGTTTGATGCCCATCAAAGTTCGGAGATCCGGAGTCATATATATGTGGGGTTTTAAGGAGAGACAAAATGCCGAGAGCGCCCGTTCGAGGGCAAGCTTGTTTAATCTATCCCGTAAAGTAATGCCGGCCATGAGCAGGTTAAAAGCGAACCACCCTGATTTAATGCCACCGGTAAATAGGACAGATGGGAAGAAAAAAGATTTCTCAGCTCAGCAAGCGGGTTGGCATGAAGAGGTGGTGGGAGAACGGGATATTCTCGAATGGCTCTATGCGCTTGCTACTTCAGATCAAGCCAGTCAGTTCAGGCCGGATTGGTTTACCCAGGTCACCCATGCCCTGGAGCAATTTTTCCATAAGTTTTGTTGTGGGGATCTAATTCAAAAGCATTGCATAAATGTTCCTGAATCTGCGTACCAGGTAGAGCAATTAAAGATGCGAATGAATGCTTTGCAGGTTGAATTATGTCAAATTTTATACTTACTGAAGCATCGCGGACCGGCTTCGGACATGAGTACGGATTGGTTACGTAATGAGGTTAGTTATTGCCTGCGTATCGGTCGCCAGTTTGAGGAGGTCTGCGGCAAGCCAGCTTCAGACGTAACTGACGGAAATAATCCAGAAGAGCAAACAAAATAATTCACGGATGGTGGATACTTCATTATGCCGTTTCAGGTGGAATAGTGGGTATGTAGGAGCATGGTTATGGGGAAAACAACAAAGCAAAATATTCAGTTCAGAAGACGTAAAAGCCGTCGTGCCAGTTCAGTTGTTGAAAGTATTGGCAGGAAAAGTCCCCCATTCAGTGCATCTGAACTACAAAATTTCAAAGCAATTCTGATGAAAAAACGGAGGGAATTGCTTGATGACGCTGGCAAAATGCGAGGTATAAGGAGGCGATTAGCCGAGGTGCAGGGAGACGGTTCCTCTTCCGCCATGCCCATACATGAGGCGGAGGCGGCATCGGACACGTGGGAGCAGCACTTTAACTTGGGATTACTGGAAAATACTAACTTGTTGCTTCGTGAAATTGAGGATGCATTAATCCGGGTGGAAAATGGTACTTACGGGATTTGTCAAGCCACCGGAGAATTGATTTCGAAATCGAGGTTAAAGGTAATCCCCTGGACACGATATTGCATCGAGTGCGCAAGGAAACTGGAAAATAGTCCTTATTGAGAAAAGTTGAAATATATTGATTTGTTAAAACAGATTTGAGAGATAAAGGTGGTATAGTTAATCTGAAGCATGAGAATGGAGGAACAACTAAGATGAAAGTAAATCAGAATTTTGAATTTGCCGAGCCCATTGTTTCCCTGCAAAATAAAAAGCCTTTTCGTCGGCGTATGACATATTTAAAGCCGGGGGAGTTGGAAGAATTCAAATGCCTATTGTTGGATTTTCGGGATCGGATTATATCGCAGGCGTATAATAATCAATCATCAGCAGGTCCTTTGAATGGCAAAAGAATGATGATAAAGGAGATTGATGATGCCTTGAAACGTATCGAAGCTCGTACGTACGGTGTTTGTGAAGCCACCAACAGAACGATTTCCAAAACACTGCTCAGGGGTATGCCTTGGGCCCGGTATTGTTATAACGATTAGAGGAAAAGCGTTTTATATTTTAAATAATGACGGTTTTACGATCATTTCATTTTGAATTCAGCCACAATTGGATTGTGATCCGAAGCGATCAGAAATTTTTTACCGGTCGGGATGCGATAAGAGCCAGAGACATAACGATCTGCCATTCCTGGTGAAGCCAGTATAAAATCAATCATAAAACGATACGGTGGACGGTTGTAAGTAGGTGTTCCGCGCAGATTTTCCTGTTCTACGAAACATGACAAAGCGGACGGTCCCCGGCCATGCACAATGTTCAGCGTAGGGCTGTCGATTGTGTCGTTGAAGTCGCCACAAATAACAAAGTCAGCCTGAGGATGTCCTTCCAAAATATTGTTCAAGACCTGCCGAGTAAGTTTTGCCTCAGCCTGTCGAAAGTTGTCTCCACGATGTTGTTCACCACCTTTACTTATGTAATGCACAACAAAAACATCGAACGAATCCCCGTCGGCAGGCTCAATTCTTACCTGTAAAAGATCTCTCAGGAAATTATGTTCCCCGTCGGGGCTTCGCAGATGTCTATGGGAGGTCACCGGCCCTACGGTTAGCCGACTGAGCAAGGCAACATCTATGCCTCTTCGGCTGTTTCCTTCCAAGTGAACCACGTGTTTATAGCCTAGGTCGGCGAGGTGATGATCCACAAAATATTGCAGGCAGCCGCGGTTTTCCACTTCCATCAGGGCCAGTACATCTGCATCCAGTTGGCGAATACAGAAGGCCAGGGCGTCTTGTTCGGCCGATGGTTTGGCGTCTTTCTCGCTATCCAAGTAATAGGGATCGTCGTAGGCATCGAAGAGGTTTTTCACGTTGTAGGAGGCTATAGTGATTGTTTTCTGTTGCTGGATTAGGGTGGGCTGAGTAGTGGCTGGTTGGGAAGAAGGAGCGGGGGCAGTGGCAGGGATATCAGTGTTTGAAGTATTTGCCTGCGGATAACGAGTAATTGAGGAAGTCGGCTGATTGCCTTGGCCTTTCGGACCGGTCATGGATTCCTCCGGTGGGCCGGGCAGGATACGAATTTGCTTTGGATCGGAGACATTTATGTTTGGACAGGAGTTATATTCGTACAGCTTGCCGTGTACACGTATGTATTTTTGTGCGTACAACTTGTGTGGCGGGGTTGCGAAGTTTTCACAATCGGTGTTGCGAATGAAAATGGTTAAGGTATTTCGATAATCACGATCGAAGTTCAGGAAGACGTGGCCCGTGGGGCTTTTGGCAGCTAGGACGACGCGGCCGATAGCATATACTTTTTGGTCGATGTAATCATTGGCCTCCTGCCAGCGAATCGTGGGGATTTTTCCGGCAGGTGAGGTGGAAGTTTCCGCCGGTAAGTGGCAGGTGTCGCCAGTGGTCCAAAGCAAGAAAATACCACAGTATATAATATGGCGATGGGTGAATTTCATGCGGTTCCCCTTGTATTGTAAGTGACGCATCCAGGCTGGGGTAAAACAACCCGATTGGCCGATGTATTGTGTGATTAAATATCTACGCCCGATGTAGCATATCAAGTGAGGAAAATTTGCCAATTGCATCATCGGGCGGTCCGCGTATGATAAAGAAATTCGGGCAAGGTTCCAGCGAACGGATATAAAAGCCAGGGACGGCCAAGTAGATATGAAAAAAGCGAAAACAAAAAATAACAGTCAATTATCATTGTCATTCGGTGGGGGCAGCGGAGCGAAAGGAGCGAATGCCAAGAAAAAGAAGGCCAGCTCCAAGACGGCCGGCAAAAAGGCCGACAAGCCCTCAGGAGAATCCCGTTCCAAAGCCACTGGACATAGCGCAAAGAGGAACAAAAAGTCCGCTGTCGCTGTAACAGCGGAATCCATGGCAAAACAGCAAAGGGATATTTCCGTCTCCGAATTTTTTGCCAAGAACAGACATCTGCTGGGCTTTGACAACAAACGCAAGGCGCTGCTGATGAGCGTTAAAGAAGCGGTGGACAATGCGCTTGATGCGTGTGAGGAGTATGGTCATCTCCCGGAAATTGAAGTACGCATCAGCCAGGTCAGCGAGGATCGATTTCGGGTTGTGGTCAAGGATAATGGGCCGGGGATTGTCAAAAAACAGATTCCCAACATTTTCGGTAAATTGCTTTACGGCTCGAAATTTCATCGTCTGAAGATGTCCCGAGGCCAGCAGGGGATTGGTATTTCCGCGGCGGGGATGTATGGGCTGCTTACCACGGGCAAGAGCGTCAAAATCACCTCCCGGATCTCGCCGAAGCAGGATGCTCATTATTACGAGGTTCAGATTGATACCCGCAAGAACATGCCCAACATAGTTAAGGACGAACCGGTGGAGGTGGAATGGGAGACCGGTACGAGGGTCGAGATTGAACTGGTTGCCTCGTACAACAAGGGGCGTCAATCGGTGGATGAGTACATGGAGGAGACGGCCATCGCCAATCCTCATGCCCGTTTCATCTATCAGCCGCCGAATGGAGACGTTGTCGTTTACGAGCGGGGCACGGAGGTCATGCCCGCCCAGACCGACTCGATCAAGCCGCATCCATATGGTGTGGAATTGGGTACGCTGATCAAGATGCTGCACGAGACCAAGTCGAAATGGCTAAGCGGCTTTTTACATAGCGAGTTCTGCCGGGTAAGTAATAAGGTAGCGGAGGAGATGTGCAAGAAGGCCCGCTTGAATCCTCGTTCTCAGCCGAAGCGTATTGCCCGTAAAGAAGCGGAAAAATTGTTTGAGGCAATTCAGCAGATAAAGTTGCTTTCTCCGCCGACCAATTGCTTGGCACCGATCGGAGCTGAGCAGATTTTGACCGGTTTGCTGAAAGGTGTACGGGCGGAATTTTTTACCGCTTCGACCCGTCCACCGTCTGTTTACCGGGGTAATCCGTTCCAGATTGAAGTTGGGTTAGCCTATGGAGGTGATCTCGGGCCGGATGCTAAAAACGCTGAGGGCAGGGAGGAGCTGGCAAAAGCTTCCAGACGTGGGAAAGGGAAAAAAGGTGGGAGTAACGGTCAGCGTGGCGCTTCTTTGGCCCGGTTGATACGTTTTGCGAATCGTGTTCCGCTGTTGTATCAGCAATCGGCCTGTTGCATGTTCAAGACGATCGTGGACATGGATTGGCGGCGTTACGGTTTGTCACAGAGTAACGGCTCTTTACCCCAGGGGCCGCTGATGGTCATGGTGCACATGGCCAGCGTTTGGGTGCCGTTTACTTCCGAGTCCAAGGAGGCTATTGCGGACTACGATGAGATTCGCGGCGAGATTCGGTTGGCCTTACAGGAGTGTGGGCGGAAATTGTCCGCTTATCTCAACCGTCGGCGCAAGCAGAAATACGAAGGCCAGCGGCGGAGCGTGTTTGAGCGTTATATTACCGAGGTTGTGAATTCCTGTGGAAGCATTGATCCAAAAATTGATCGGCAGAACTTGAGTAACAATCTTTTGGCGCTGGCGCAGAAAGTGACTGCGAGGGCGGATGAAACGCTTGATGAGCATGGTCGGCCGATTGCGGCCAAGGGTGTTGAGAAAGAGGGATTCGGCGAAAACACAGTGGTTGTGGATCGGGATCAAGAGCCTGCTGGAGAATTATTTCAGAAAGCATCCTGACCGCGACTGAGGCATGATTCAAAGCCAATGTTGGCCGGTTGTTTATAAAAAGCATTCAACTTTACGCGCATAATTCCGCCAAACTGATTTACTGAAAGATAAAAATAGTACAGCTCCCGGAGGAGCCAAGTGGCAAAGAAGAAAAAGAGTAACGCAACGAGTAAAAAGAAAAAAGCGGCCTTGAGGGCGTCAAAGAAAAGTGCCGCCGGTGGGGGGAAACGATCTGCGAAGGCGAAGGCCAAAGCCCGGGAAACCTCCCGGAAAATTGAGGGTTTGGCTGGGGGTATTGTTAAATCAGCCAAAAAGAAACAATCCCCAAGCATGCAGATTCCCATTCGTTCGCTGTCCAACGTGCATTTTGATCCCAAGCGGGCCATTATCGAGATGGGGAAGAACAGGCAGAACCGCCAGTTTTTTGACATGGGCATGGCCAAGAAGTTCATGCAAACCATGCTGATTGCGTCGGGTTGCAAGCAGTTGATCGACGCGGGCAAGACGGCCTCCATCCGTCAGATATATTATCTTTCTAAGCACGACGTCAGCGGGACCAAGGAAAAAACGTTTACCGATCAGAGCGAATCCGACCCCATCATCGAAGACCTGGAAGTAACCATTGATGCGTTGCGGGAGGAGTTGCACGTTTACGCCAGCAACCGCGGTAACATGGTCGGGCCTCTGACCCTGGTGGATGACGGGAATACGTTGGATTGTATGCGGATGGGATCGGCTGGTTACCCGGTTCCCAGTATCGTCGAGCCGGACATGATTCAATTCAAGAAATGTTCGGCGAAATATATCCTGCATGTCGAAAAGGATACGGTCTGGCGGAGATTTTATGAGGATCGTTTTCACGAGAAGAACAATTGCATTGTGACCCACGGTGGTGGTCAGCCGGCCAGAGGAATGAGGCGGCTGCTGCGGCGAATGCATGACGAACTTAAGTTGCCGGTTTACTGCTTGTTAGATAACGATCCGTGGGGGTATTACATTTATTCGGTTATTAAGCAGGGTTCCATCAACCTGGCCTATGAGAGTCGGCGGATGGCGGTGCCGCAGGCCAGGTTTATCGGTGTTTCCAGTTTTGATTATGAGCGTTGCGACCTCAATGACGACGTGAAGATCGGTTTGGAGGACTCCGATGTTCGCCGGGCCAAACAGATTATGAACTATCCCTGGTTTCAAGGTAAAAAACCATGGGAAAAGGAAATTCGCAAGATGATCAAAAACGGCTTCAAGATGGAAGTGGAAGCCATGATAAACAAGCGGTTGACCTACCTGACAGAAGAATACGTGCCCATGAAGATCAAGGATAAAAAGCAGTGGTTGGATTAAGTGGGCTGATCGGTCAATAAGGTTGCGAAAAGGGGATTTAGAGTGGTTGAAAAGATACGCGATTGTATAAGCCGCTCACTAAAGCTGGACGCTGGTGTTGCCGCAGAGGTTAACGAGCAGACGACTGCGGCTGACTTGTCCGCCTGGACTTCAGTGTCGCATTTGTCTTTGATTT
The DNA here is from genome assembly GCA_964569525.1 of uncultured Planctomycetales bacterium. Lineage (GTDB taxonomy): Bacteria > Planctomycetota > Phycisphaerae > UBA1845 > PWPN01 > JAAYCU01. The sequence continues at coordinate 9,112 of CAZMVS010000249.1, read as the reverse complement.
TGGAGTTGGAAAAGGCTTTTGACGTGCAATTCGATAATCAGGAAATCGCTTCCTTGGGCAGTGTTTCAGCTATTATGCAATCCTTGGAAAATAAAAGCAGGTAGTCTGCGTAAACGTAAGCTGTCAGGAAAAGCCGTTGATAAGAGGTTTTCAACGTGAGTCAGGCAAAGCAACCCGTCATTTCCGTTTCCATGCCCCAACTGAACGTCAATGACGAGGGGGGGACGCTGGTGAACTGGTGTGTGGAGAATGGGGGAGAGGCGGTTGAAGGTGAAACGCTTTGTGAAGTCGAGACGTCCAAGGCGGTAGGGGAGGTTCCCGCTCCCACGAATGGGGTGTTGTATAAGCTCAAAGAGGTAGGCCAGGAAGTCACAGTTGGAGAAGTATTCGCCTATATCGGCCCATCATTTCGAGAAATCGAACGATACATCAACACCGAGAAAACGGTTGGGAAAGAGGAAACCCGTTTATGCTCGAACGCTTCCAGGGAAGCCACGGCCGGCGCGATGGAATTGGCCCGGCGATACAATATTGATCTTGCTGACATTTCTGCGAGTGGCAAAATCCGGTTGGCTGACGTGGAAGCATATGTTGATCGCGAACATTTGCATACCGCTTCCGTTGATAATCATCCGGGATCAGCCGACAAGTCAAAGCTCACAGCAAGCGAACAGCCGTTGTCCGAAGCGCTGACCAAATTGGTGACCGAACAACAGCCCCTCAGCGAGCATCAATATTCCATTGCCCGTCATTTGGCCCGTACCCAAGGCCAAACAGTCACGGCCTACTTGGCCATGGACGTGGACATGACCGTTGCGAAGGGCTGGATCGAAAGCCGTCGCAAGCAAGGTCTGATGACCGGCCTGTTACCTGTCTGTTTATATGGGGTGGCGGCGGCAGTCCGGGAGGAGTCGAAGTTGATCTCCTTTCGGCAGGATCGCCGTGTTTATCAGTATAATTCGTTGGATATTGCCTACACTGCCCGTAGTGGCGATGGTCGCTTGTTTACGCCGGTGGTTAGGCAGGTCAACAAGCGTTCACTGGAAGAACTGGTCGGCGAAGTGGGCCGACTGAACATGGCGGTTTTTCGAGGCAACCTTGATTCCCAGGAAATGTTAGGGGGTGGGTTAACGGTATCCGTGCTTGACGATACGCCCGTTCGTTTCCACGTCGGGTTACAGAATCAATTTCAATCCACCATGATCGCCGCTGGTGCCATCCGTAAGGAAGTGCAGATGTTCGACGGGCAGCCTGTCGTTTGTCCGATAATCACTTTCACGTTGGCTTATGATCACGGGCTGATGGACGGCTGGGAAGCGGCCCATGCCTTGGCGGCCATGAAATCGGCGATCGAATCAATCGACGTTTGAAAACAGGGTTTGTATCCTGATAGAGGAGTTTTAGTTTGCGTGCAGATATCCAAGGACGGGTGATTTAAGATTTCTCGCTACGCTCGAAATGACAAGGAAACGCTCGAAATGACGAGAATGAAGCCCACCCATTGCATGGGTGGACTTATACGCTTTTGCGGTTCCTAAACCGCTACACAAAAAGTGGAATTGCTTAAATGGATAAGTGGGCTTACAAATTGGCCGATAATGTGTTACGAATGGTTTCATGGATGGAGCGATCGAACGGGGCAAAAAACATGTGCCCAAATGTCAGACTGACGACGAATGATATTCCGATAACATGCCCATCAAGCAAAAAATATTTTCCGCCCTTTCCTGGCGAATAGAGGCGCGGGCTAACCGATTACCAATCTCGGCCGGTCAACAACTACGTAATCGTTGCGGACACTTGATGCGTTGGGCGGGGGCACATCGGAGCTTGCCGGATATTGAGAACCGAGCGGCCATCCTTTGTTTTCATGGTATACGCAAAGGGTGGATCGATCCTGAGATTCAATCCGCTGAGTTAAAATTTGCAGATTTTCGCCGCTTACTGGTTGTGCTTAAGCAATCGTTTCATCCCATGGCATTACCGACCATGGTAGAGGCGATTCGTCAAGGTGAGTCTCTTCCACCGCGGAGTATCGCCATTACCTTTGATGACGGTTATGCGAACAATTACCACTTGGCAGCCAACGTGCTGGAAGAGTTGAAGTTGCCGTGGTCGGTGTTTCTTCCCGTGGGATTGGTTGAAAGCAGAGGTCGGCAATGGATCGACGACGTGCGTGTCTTGATTCATCGAGGCAACCGCAAGCAGTTGCGGTTCCGCTGGGATGGCCAGGAGCTCTATTTCGAATTAGGCAATACCCAACAAAAACGTCACGCCGTCCAGCGGATTATTGAGTTGTGCCGCTATGCGCCGGAAGAAAGCCGAGCACAACGATTGAATGAGTTATATGCCCAATATTCGAGTAATGAACTCGTAGCTTTGCGCGAGCAATTTAACACCTTCGCCCCTATGACCTGGGATCAGGTTCGCGAGCTGCAAGCCGCGGGTGTGGAGGTGGGTAATCATTCTCTTTCGCATGTGGCCTTGTCCCAGCAGTCGCCCGAGGGCCTTCGCCGGGAAATTTTTGAGTCCCGCGACCTATTGCGGGCCAGGATCGGCGAACATAGTCCGTATTTTTCCTATCCCTACGGTCGGCCGGATGCCATTTCACCCGAGGTGGAAGCTGTTTTAAGCGAGGCCGGCTACTGTGGCGCTCTCACTTTGGAGCAGAATACTATCGACTGCACCCGCCCAAAACTGTTACAATTACCCCGCCTGATCGTTTCGACTGAAATCGGCCGCGTATTGTTCGGGCTGTGGCAGCGTTTTATTCGCTGACACAAAATTTGATCTTGAAATCTACAGATAAATATGAGTGAGTTTCTCCGCGAATCGTCGGCAGCGAATGATCCGTTCGTGTTGCGCCCCATTGAACGGGGTGATACGGAGGTGGTGCATCGATTGCTTCGTGAGGGTTTGACTGATGTTCTCGCTGATTATTCCCGCTGGCTGGCTCGCTGGAAATGGCAATATTGGAACAATCCGTTTCGTTTTGGTCGGCCGGCCGGTTACGTGCTCGTGCATGATGGGAATGTGGTGGGGCATTTGGGGGCGGTCTATCTGCCGTTGCGGATAGGTATGGATCGATATACCGGTGTTGTAGGATGCGACTATGTGGTATCCCCGGAGGCAACCAAGGTTGGGGGCATGTTCGCCGGACTACAATTGGCGGAGAGATTGTTCGCCGATGCGGAGAATTTTCTGGTCATGGCCACGACAGCGAATGATAAGACCAACGCCGTGTTCGGCCGCTTCGGCTGTAAGCCAATCCCGTGGACGCGCGAATTCTGGCGAGCACCAGCGGATGTCGGCCAACTTATACGTGGCCTTTACGGGGGCAATAACCGCGTAATCAGGAGAATTTTGTCCGCTCCGGGTGGTTATTGGTTAACTCGTCAGATGAGCAAGGGGTGCCGGTTGCTCCATCATTCGCCATCAGTTGATTTGCCCAAAGGATGTCGCTTGGAAATTTCAATGCCCCGCTCGCCTTGTGCCTTGGGGACCGTGTATGAAAAGCAGCTTAGCAGCAAGGGGGCTCATAAGCATCAAGGTTCAGCGGAGGTTGCCTCGCCGCGTCCCGCCTTGTTCAGCGTGGATCGATCTCAGGATTACTTGGACTGGCGATACGTTTCTCATCCCGAACGCGAGAATATTCGCACGATTGCGGTCAATAACGAGCAGGGTGATCCGATTGGGGCGGCTATTTTATTTTTGGAGAAAACCGACCGGCGTTTTGTGGCCTATCTTGAAGAATTAGTGGTATTGTTAAATCGGCGGGATGTTTTACACACCCTGTTTTGCACCGCTTTGGATATGGCCTGGCGTCATGGAGTGGATTACCTGGTGACTACCGGCGGTCGGCCGGCATACCGCCATATCTTTTGGGAATTGGGCTTTGAATCCAGAGCCCGCAATGCGCCCGCCGCTGTTATCCAGGCCGGTTCAAGAGGCATTGCCGAGCAAATGCTGCCTCGGCCACTGGAAAATCATATCGAATTCTGGCATGGAGACATGTTTTAAATCGACCAAGGCAAACTGTTTAGCCACCAAGAATATTCCTGTCCTGCGAAGCGTGCATGCGCAATGGTTTTGTGGGCTGAAGGATGCAGACATCGTCGATGATTTCGCTTAGCCGATAACGCTCCCGAAGAACACTCGCGCCTGGGCCGAAATACGCTTCATTGGTTGCGTAGATCGAAGCTTCAATTTGTTCAATAGTGGCTTGTGGTTCTATGTCAGAAGGGATTCGGGCTACAATGGCCGGCGGATTTTTCTTGCGAATGGCTTCCATGAATTCATCAAACAGGTAGCTATAAACCGGCTGTGGGTGAAACAGGCGATACACCGGGGGCCGCTGGGCAAAATAGTACAGTCGCGGTTCGACCATGAGCGAGGCGATTGGGTCATTGGGTTGGGTAAGCTGTCGAATACGCCGGGCTACCTGTATTGTTGTTGCATAGGATGGGTATCGTTTCGGGTTATGCGCAATAGCAGTCTGGTATTCCAGGAGGGATCTATTGTGCAAGACCGATGGTCGCCAGGTCCGGTCGCACATTTTTCCTCCCCAATGATCAACCGCAAGATGGGTAACGCCAGCCAGACAAACCAAAGCCCATGCCCGATAACTAGCATTGTTCCCGGCATATCGGCCCAATGTTTCGGTCAACTCGACCGCAGCCATGTAAGCGAGAAATGCAAAGAGGGGGAAAAAGTGGTATAGAAAAAACCATCCCTGCATAACCATGCCTGCAAAAACCGCGCAGGCCAGCAGTAGGCAAAGACGCCAGGTTCGGGATCGTTTCGCCCATGTACAAACGATAACGGAGCCTATGGCCGGTAATAGCAAACCGCATGTTCGTCGGGCGATATTTCCCCATGCGCCCCAGTGATAGGTGATGACCAGGAATCCGAAGACGATCGCCGCGGTCAGTGGAATCGTCCAGTCTGTTGGCCAAAAACGGCGGCTGGTTTGTTGTTTTCGTTCGGTGACAGGCCGGCTGACCAGTATCCAAATCACTATGATCAAAGCCGCGCCGACGATCAGGTATGGCAGCACCTTTTTTATATTCTCCGGGCCGACCACGTAACCTGGGACGGCGGCCCGGGTCAGGACGGGATAGAAAGCTTCCCACCATCCCAGTCGCATCAACAGGCTGATGCCGGCGCCACAGGCCAGGAGGAAGCCGCCACTCATACCCAATAGACCGGCCCATTTACGCCGGGCCAAGTCGCGATGGTGCAAAGCCTGTATCAATAGATCGATCCACAATACGCCGAAGCACAGGCCCAGTGTGGGTTTGATTGCAAAGGCCGTAAAGCAGAAAATCCCCACCAATCCGTAAAGGCATATCGATCGTTTCGCAGGTTGATGTTCTTTTTCGGCGGCCAAGGTGGCGTGCAGACCCAGCACCAGTGGCAGCACGGCGAATCCTTCCCGCTGGGCGGTGTGTATGAATCCCGTACCATAATAAGCAAGAGCGTATAAAAGGGCGGCCAGCCAGCCGACGCTCCAACGTTTTTCGCTACGGTATCCTAAGCTTGCGATGGCCAGTAGGGTTAAAACCTGCCAACCTGCGTCGAATAAACGCAAATCCAACGGTGTTCGGCCAACGAGTTTGGTTGATATCCAGTGGATGCCCACTATTCCGGGCCAGTTCTGGTCCCAGACATCAGCATACATGCGTTGGCCGGCTATGACCCGGTCAGCGATGTACTGATAAAGGGCTTGGTCATAACCGATGGGGTAAAACAGGCTCCGGCTCAGGGAAACGATCAGTACAATCACCAAGGTCATTACCAGAAGAACCGCGCCCTTACTGCCAGTCCTTGATTTTGCGAAAGCAAGTTGATCCATGTTTCTCGCGGGCTTTGCATGAATATTTCACGGTTGTACGGATCAGGGCTTCCAGTTTTTGAGCTTTTTTGAGAAGGGGCACCCGATCCACAGTCATTCTGTCCTATAAGATCGGGTAATAACCGTCTTTCCTGAAGGTTAAGGCGGGCAAAGGGAGGTAAAATCGATGAAGGTCTGATAATGATTTCCATCCCTGTATGGTCTTATAGATAAAGGGTTTGACGAAATTAGCTTAATACGCGGCATTGGCTCTCCGATGATTTCAGATGCCGAGACAAAGGATTGGGTTTCGCCGGCGGCTTAGCTGTCTTGCCGGTTGTTTCATGGAAGGAACCAAAGTGAAGCCTGAATGCTCTATTGTCGTCCCCTTGTGTAATGAGCAGCGCACCCTGCCGACTCTTCATCTGCGTTTAACCAGTACTCTGCGGCAATTGGCGATTCCCTACGAGATCATCTACGTGGACGATGGCAGTACGGATGAAACTGCGGCCATCATGACGGAACTCAACCAGGAGGACGAGGCGGTTAAGGGTATTTTTCTTTCCCGCAATTTCGGTCACCAGGCAGCGTTGTGTGCGGGGTTGGAAGCAGCCGCCGGCCGGGCCGTAGTGACTATTGACGGGGACCTGCAGGATCCTCCGGAGTTAATCCCTGAGCTGCTGAAAAAATGGCACCAAGGGTATCAGGTGGTTTATGCCAAGCGTCGCCGCCGGAAAGAAAATCCCTTGAAGAAGGGGGCCTGTTATCTTTATTACCGAATCCTTCGGCGGATGAGCGATATCTCCATTCCCATGGATACCGGGGATTTTGCCCTGATGGGCCGCCAGGCGATAAATCATCTCAATAACATGCCCGAGCGAACGCGTTTTATTCGTGGCTTGCGCAGCTGGGTGGGTTTTCCTCAAACGGAAGTAGAATATAACCGCGAGCCACGACGGGCTGGCATATCAAAGTATTCGGTGGCGCGGCTGGTTCGGCTGGGATTAGACGGGCTGATCGGATTTTCCGACAAGCCATTAAAGGCCGTAATGATGGCTGGTGTGCTTACGTTTCTATTGTCCATGGCAGGTTTGGTAGGGGGGATGTTGGTCTGGGCGACACCATGGGGACTGCCGATGCTTTTAGTTGCCGCAACCGGATTATTAGGTAGCATCCAGCTCCTTGCCATGGGTGTGCTGGGCGAGTATCTGGGTCGCGTATATACCGAAGTTCGTGGCCGACCTTTGTATTTGGTCAAAAAGCGGCTTGGTTTTGATCGTCATCCCCGTCTAGTGCGTCAGGTATCTGATTATCTGGATACGTCACATCCGAAGAGAGAAAAAGCGGGGGTTAACTTCCCCGTTGCCAATGTGGTCACTCGGGATGCGATGCAGCTCAACGATCATAGTTGATTTTCCCGTGGTCAAATAACGTTGCCAAAAAAATCATTGCAGATAACGAACTAAATGATGTACTGGGAACAACAGCGATGTCCCGGAATTTCAATTCTACAAACCTGAAAGCGGCCCTAGTTAATTTTTTGATCTACGAGGTGGTCGTATTTCTGTTGTTCGGTCCGTATCTGGCGTCACTGATGGCCAAGTGGACCCGGTTTTCCTATTTCTGGCGGACAGGCGATGCGCTGATATTGTTGGGTACCATGGCAGGATTTGGAATCGTCGGGGTGATGGTGAAAATCCTGTTGAACCGGTGGACGCCACAGTTTTGGGCGAGGGTATATGACCATCTTTTCCTGGTTACCCTGGGAGCGGGGATCCTGGCCAATCTGTGGCGTTTTACGTATCGCGAGAAAGGATATCACCTTGGCCAATTCGGTTGGGACATGCAAACCCTGTGGCTGATCATGATTGCTGTTGTAGCTTACTCACTGGCCAGCCCACGCTCGAAGCTGGTTCATTACGGTCGACAATTGTGCCTGGTTGTTTCGCCTGCGCTAGCAATCATCACCTTTCAGATATTGAGTATGTCCACTTTCCCGGTGAAAAACGACCCGTTGCCTCCCGCAGCGGTGCAACCTGTTGTTTTGACCGGCGGACCGGTACAAAAAGATGCGGATACCCCTGTTTATATTTTTATTTTTGATGGATGGTCATACGAGAGAACTTTTCAAGATGGTGAAATTCATCCTAAGTTAAAAAACTTGAACCAGTTTGCCGAACGAGCGGCAGTATTCCATCGTGCTCGTTCAATGGGAACCTGTACGAAGTATTCCTTGCCCGCATTTTTATACCAAGCGGATGCGAAAACGGTTTGGCGGGGGAATCAAGTCGGTTTTCAACAAAATGGGCAATGGATCAGGCCAAATCATTTTACAGGTATTTTTAACTTGGCTAATGAAGCACGCTATCGCACCTTTATGATTGGTTTTGGTGTTCCATTTCAAGTATTTGTCGATGGCGAAATCGATTGTTGTCGATCTTACCATACCATAAACGTTGGGCAAGGTGTTTTCGGTAAGGCGGGCATACATTGTTTTTCCGCCATGCATTATTGGACGGATCCCTTGTTTGCCAAGTTATACCGTGAGCACAAATATCAATTATTTGATGCCCAGTATTTGTATTTGTACAAAGTGATGGCCAATGACATAGAAATGGTTATTGGCAGGCAGCCGTCGAAAACATTGGCTGTATTCCATTACCCTTTACCTCATTTTCCATATATTCGAGATGAGAAGGGGCATTATACAAGGTCTCAATTGAAAATGGAGCCTATTAGTGAGGAAACTGGTTACCATCGGAACCTTGTTTTGATGGATAAACGATTGGGGAGATTTGTAGAACTGATGAAAGAAGCAGGGCGGTTCGACTCAGCGTTAGTGATCCTCACATCCGATCATTCCTGGCGCCACGATCCTCAACGCATGAATAAAAAAGACGACGAGGAAAATCTGCGCCATGTTCCGCTGTTGATAAAATTTCCACACCAGGAAAAACCAATTTATGTTAAAAAATCCTGGCCTTTGTGCAGATTGAAACCGTTTATCAGTTGTTGTATAGAAGGCAAGCATTTTCCGGTTTTCAAAAGGCAACTGGAGGCAGAATTAGCTTGCTCCGATAAATATTGGAGGTAAGAATAGATTTGCATATTCAATAGTTATAGGTGACAATTATTTTGCTTAAAAATAAGCAGAAAGGAAATGGAACATGATGGCCAACCTTCTCGCGTATATTGATCCGGGATCTGGAAGCATCATCCTGCAGATACTCATCGGCTCTATTTTTGGGGCCTCTTTCTTTTTCCGCCAGAAACTAGCCG
>CAZMVS010000248.1:0-5028 GCA_964569525.1 uncultured Planctomycetales bacterium | reverse complement strand
TTCTAACAGGTACAAACCGTCAATATCGGTGATCGATCGCAGCGGAAATTGCACCTGCCAAGCCAATTGCAAACCGCTTCGGGCCAGTCTGTCCCTTGTTCCCGGCGGCAATCCCGTGGCGTCAGCAGCGGCAAAGAGACCTGCCGCAACAATCGAAAAACAGGCTAAACCGATCAGTGCCCTCTGAAACATATTGGCTTGCGGATTCATGCGAGACTCCCTATCTGTACGTATTGCCGGCCCGTCCACCGGGCAGGCCTTGATGCGTCATCATAACCGCATCCGCCCATTTGTTGCAGGGGGGGGTGCCCGCATAGCGTGAAAGGGATTCTCTACAGGGAAATTTAACAAATTGTTAACATTTGCGATAATGGCTTGGGCGCAACGGTCTTTTGACTGGTTTGGGGCAAATCCTGTGGGGGCAGTCTGAGGAATCTTGTCCCTGTTTTAGTCCAGTGGACTTGAAAACCGCGGCGGTGGCGGTATAGTTTGCGTTTGTAGATGCTGATTTGGCGGGTATTAGCGTTCATTCCGACCGGGCCCCGGCCGACAAGATCGACCAAGCCCAGTCATCTGGCGCCGACCGGGGGGTTGGCGACTCGCACCGGAAAGTCGAAATTCGTAGCCGGCCACCGTGCTGGCCGTCGCAAAGGTGTGGACCCTTAACACTCCTTGCCCGAACCGAAAACAAGGGGAGGGTTAAATCCTCAGCACGAACGCAGGAGTAGAAAATTGACCACCGTAACCAAGATTTTCGTCGTCCTGGTTTGCCTTTTTGCGTTTATTTTCACCCCAATGGCCATCCAATTTGCCGCTCGGACCTCGGATTGGCAACAGATGGCTGTTCAGTATCAGGATGCTGCCCAAAGTGCCCAGGCTAATATGCGCAGTGCCTTAGCCGTGGCTGCTTCCGAAGAGACTTATTACAAGTCCCTTCTGGAAGAGAAAGAAAACGAGATCCTGGAAATGCAACGCCAAAAAGAACAACTGAACCAGCAGCTCAATGGCTTGGTCCGCGAACGGGATCAACTTGCCCGCAGTCGGGATGGGCTGGAAACCGCCACCGAGCTGCTCAGCGGCCAGTTGGAGGTATCCCGGCAGCATAACGAGAAATTGCAGCAGACCAAGGAAAAAGCCCTCGAAAACGAGCGGACTTTAAGAACCCAGAATATTTCGCTCTCCGACATGGTCAAAAAGCTCAATGCCCAATTGGCCATTCTCCAGCAGCAGTTCCGCGAACAAAAGGAAATCGCCCACAATTATCGTGAGGAGAATGCCGATCTTCGCCGCAAGCTGCAGATCGGGCGGGCGGGTGAACCTATGACCACTACCCCGACCCCGACCGCCGAAGCTGCTCGACCGGTTCCGCAAGCTCCGATCACCGGGACTGTGACCTCGGTTCATCAGAATTTGGCCAGTATCGACGTGGGCAGCGCCGCCGGAACGCAGGAAGGTATGCGGATGGTAGTTCTCCGCGACCAAGGCGCCGGCTCCCGCTATGTTTGTGATCTGGAAATTACCTCGGACGTCACGCCCAGCGAGGCCGTCGGACAGATCAAATTGGAAGGCGAATTAAAAGTTCGCTCCGGGGATCGAGTTCAGGATGTCGTTAGTTTCAACGCTCGCAAGTAAGTCGAAAAAAATCCCGGTTGGCACGGGATGTCAAATACGCATAAAAGGATCTGGATATGACACCACCGCCCAATGATGTTGCTCCCAAGGTAGCTGCCCGCGATGATTTATACACGGCAATGCTGGTTATTGCCGCCGGTACCCTGCTGATCGGCATCGTTTACCTGGTAGTGCGTTCCTACCAGCTTTTCGGCTCGGTTCTTCCGTCCGGTGGGGCATAATTCCCCTCGGAGACAATTATCCGCTTGGTCATTTTCCTTCAAACTCTTGAAATCTGAAAAGGCGGACCAAAGACAATGAGTTTCTTTTCGTCCACGACTTTAAAATAGCTCCCCCACTTCCACCCCTGTCTCCGGCCTCAATGGCCCCTCCAAACTGCTCGCATCTTTGCCCGACTCCTGTTACAATTTCGCACGTCTGATGTTCGCCGGCACGTCGCTGGAGCATGGGGAAAAGCTCTTCGATCGTAAACGGATATCCTGTTACCCGGCGGAAGGAAAGGGCACGTGATTTTAAGCTCCCTGCTTGGATTATTCAGCGTTGATATGGGGATCGACCTGGGGACCTGTAACACCTTGGTCTGTGTCCGCGGAGAAGGTGTGGTCCTCAATGAACCCTCGGTAGTGGCCGTTAAAAAAGGCACCAATCGCGTGCTAAAAAACGGCAATGCAGTGGGTCTGGTCGCCAAAGAGATGATCGGCAAAACCCCGGGCACCATTACTGCCATTCGTCCCATGATGGACGGCGTAATCGCCGATTTCGACATCACCGAGGCCATGCTCGGCTATTTCATCCGCAAGGTCCATGGGCGGCGGTCTTTCGTCATGCCTCGTGTGGTCATCGCCGTTCCCTCAGGCATCACCGCCGTCGAAAAACGGGCTGTCTATAACTCCGCTGAACGGGCCGGCGCCCGACGCGTTTACCTGGTCAGCGAACCGTTGGCCGCAGCCATCGGTGCCGGACTCCCCGTGGCTGAACCGCGAGCCTCCATGATCATCGACGTGGGCGGCGGGACTACAGAGGTGGCTCTACTTTCCCTGGCTGATATCAGCGTCTGCGAATCCATCCGAGTGGCCGGCGACGACATGGACGAGGCCATCATGAATTACATGAAACGGACCTACAACCTCATGATTGGTCCCCAAATGGCCGAGCGGATCAAGATCGAAATAGGCTCCGCCGCTGACTTGGACGAAGAAAAAACCATGGAAGTTCGCGGCCGAGATACCATCAGTGGTCTGCCACGTAAAACCGTCGTCAACAGTGAAGAAATCCGCGAATCCCTTAAAGAGCCTGTTGGACTGATCGTGGAATGCGTGATGCGAACCTTGGAAAAGGCCGACCCGGAACTGTCCGCCGACCTGGTGGAGGAAGGCATTTACCTGGCCGGCGGCGGATCCCTGATTCGTGGCCTGGACGAAGTGTTGTCTCAGACCACCGGCCTGAAAGTTCGCGTCGTGGATGATCCCCTGACTTGCGTGGCCCGGGGTACGAGCATATTTCTCGAAAATCTGAACGAGTGGAAAGATACCATGGAGTCGGACACGGAAGCGATGTAAGCCCCCCGTTGTTCCTCTTCCCTTTTGTTTTCGCGAGCCGCCGATGTATTTCTATTCCTGGCGACGCCCGTCCAAACGTAGCATTTTCGCGATTCTTATGGTCGCGTCGCTCATCAATCTGCTCATGCCCTATGACCTGTTTCGCCCTGCCCGCAGTGCCACCCAGTTGATCGCCTTGGCCCAGTTGGGTAGCCGGGAAGCAACTCACCGCGTGGCCGAAAAGGTCGAACAGCTCAGCGATAATCCAATATCAGCCAAAGAACATCATCAGTTGCGCCAGGAAAAACAGGGTCTCGAAAACCAGGTCCATTCCCTCCGGCAGCAACTCGGCCAATTGCAGTCCGCCAACCAGGCCCTGACCGCTATCCGCCGTCAACCGGGTTTTCCAGAAAACGCTAGATTAATTCCCGCCCGCATCATCGCTCCCGATTCGGATAATTGGCGGGAATCATTGCTTGTCGGAAAGGGATCTTCCGGCCAGGTTAAACCGGCTAGCTGGGTCACCACCCGCTGGCGGGTCCAGGCCGGTAGCGAGCAGGATGTACAAAATTCATACCGTGTTCTGGGCCGCGAAAGCCTCATCGGCTGGGTGGAACAAACCCACCGTTGGACCAGCCGGGTCGTCCTGCTCAGCGATCCCTTCGCCAACCGCGCCTGCCGGGTACGCATTGTCAATCCCGAAGACGGGCAAGCGGCTTCCGAATCACTCGACGGTGAAAAAGTCTTTATCCTGCAAGGGGCCGGCAAGGGTATGATGCGCATCCCAGATATTCCCCGCCAGGAAATTGAAAGCGGCCATGTCAAAGTAGGCAGCACCGTGGTCTCCGATCCCCGCGACGGGCGCTTCCCTGTGAGCATGGTTATCGGCACCATCTCCGAGCTTGAGCATAACTCCAAAAAACCGCTCTATTACGACGCCGTCGTCCAACATCGCTATTCACCAGACGATCTCCGTTGCGTGTACATCGTTGATCTTCTCGAAAATTCCACGACCGAGCCGTGAAATCCTGGTTCCAGCAATAATCTTTTCATAAGTAATTTTCGGACCTTGGCCGGCCATTGCCTTTGCTTTCTGCCTTATGATCTATGCGCTGAATCCGGTCTCTGTCTTTTATGGGACGTGGCTATTCTATTCTAAGAATTATTGAATAACTCCTATAGCGTTTCGATGACTTAAGTACACGCTTCCAGAAGACGATTTGAAAATGTATTACTCAACTTTTTACAGGCTTATATACCAATGCCAGTAAACCTCCACGTTGACGAATTAAAACCCGGAATGCGCCTGGCTCAAGCTGTTTTTCGCGACGGCCAATGTCTTTTGACCGCCGGCAAAGCCTTGGAAGCCTGGGAAATCGATTCGCTCCGCAGGCACCAACCCGGGGCCGTTATCCGCGTCGGCGATCCCCTTCTTGATGATTGGGTCGAATTCCAAGACGATTCACAAGACCAGGAAGTGGCCTTTACCGTGTCCCGCCAAATGGGACGTATTATGGGCACCGTTCGCAATAAACTGGGCAACCAGACCGCCTTGAAAGGTCCCGATATCGCCGACCTTCAAAAAGCCGTCGCTTCCGCCATTCAATATATTCAGGAAAACCCGGTCAATGCCGCAATGTTCGCTCGTTTCGCCGATTGGACCGGCTATTTCCAGGAACATTCCGCTAATGTTTTCTACCTTAGTCTGCTGGTCGGCAATGCCATCCGTCAATATGTCTATCGGGAGCGCGAACGCACCAGTAAGGCTCACCACTTGTCCATACGTTTCGGTATGAACTTGAACCCATTGGCCATGGGCTGCCTCTTGCACGATATTGGCATGGTCCCCCTGGAAAGC
>CAZMVS010000247.1:0-2376 GCA_964569525.1 uncultured Planctomycetales bacterium | reverse complement strand
ACTTTGAAGTTTACCAGCAACTTCAGGCCGGAGGAGTTTAAAGAGGCGGTCGAATCCTGCAAAGAGTACATTCGGGCAGGTGATATTTTCCAAGTGGTTTTATCACAACGGCTGCACGTTGAGACGGCGGCGGACCCGTTCGATATCTACCGGGCGATGCGGGTGGTAAATCCTTCTCCATTCATGTTTTACCTAAAAAGTCCGCGGGTCATACTTGTCGGGGCTTCACCTGAGATCATGTGCCGAGTGGAAGACGGGGTCATCACCAACCGACCTTTGGCGGGCACGAGGCGGCGAGGCCGGAATGAACAGGAAGACCTGGAACTGGGAAAGGAATTGTTGGCTGATCCCAAGGAGCGGGCGGAGCACATCATGCTGGTGGACCTGGGTCGAAACGACGTGGGCCGGGTCGCCGAACTTGGTAGCGTGGAACTGTCGAAGGTCATGGCGGTTGAACGGTACAGTCACGTGATGCACATCAGCAGCACGGTGCAGGGCAAATTGGCGGAGGGGAAAACGGCCCTTGACGCCCTGCGGGCCTCGTTGCCGGTGGGTACGGTAAGTGGTGCCCCAAAGGTTCGAGCGATGCAGATTATCGACGAGTTTGAGCGTACTCGCCGGGGGCCCTACGCCGGCGCGGTGGGTTATATCGATTTTGCGGGGAATATGGACACCTGTATCGCCTTACGTACGCTGGTGATTACCCCGGGCGCCGTATTCGGCAAACATAGCGCTTACGCACAGGCGGGCGCTGGCATTGTGGCGGATTCGGTGCCGGAGAACGAATACGAAGAGACCATCAACAAGGCCAAGGGTATGTTGCGGGCCATCGAATTGGCTGAAAAAGGGTTTGAGCAACAATAAAAAATTTCTTTAAAATGCTTTTCTTTTTTCTTCTCGCGTGTACAATCAACGCTTTGTAGCGAATTCGATAATACCGATGGGCCGGTATGTCTTTACTTTGCATTTCAGTTTTTTGATGACGAAGAAACAGTTAAGTGGACAAAACCTATGTTTTGTTCAACAAATTCTGCAAAAGAGGATTCGTATCAGTGGGCATTTGCGTAATGAAGGATGTTAGCTGTTAGCCTTCTTTTCATCACCTTGATTAAAGAAGTTTGGATCATTTCGGAGATAATTCGCCCGGCGGACGGGCCATGCGAGGGAATTTTACAATGAAAGTTTTGCTCATTTCCACGTATATGTATCCCGTAGCGTTGGGGATGCGATATATATCAGCTTTTTGTAAGCAGGCGGGGCACGAGGTTGTCTGCCTGCATCTCAGTTCCAGACGGGACACGATGATTGAACTAACTGCCTCTTTGAAGGAGGACATCATCGATCATTGCCGGGATGCAGACGTGGTTGGTATCAGCCTGATGACAAACTCTTTCTATCGTTCCTGCGAATTGACGGAATTGCTGCGCGAGGCGGATATCAAGGCTCCGATTGTCTGGGGGGGGACACATCCGACGGTGGCTCCGGAGGAGTCAGCGGAAGTAGCGGATTACGTCTGCGTGGGTGAAGGGGAAAAGGGATTCGTCGAATTTCTAGAAGTCTTGGGGAGCGGCGGGGATCCAGGCAGTGTTCGAGGATTCGCGTACAAGCGGGACGGGAAACTGGTACGGAATAAGCCTTATCCTTTAAGCGATGATCTGGACAGCTATCCATTCCCTGATTACGAGCTGAACGGGCACTGGGCGGTGGAGGATGACCACCTGGTGCCGGCACAGGTGGATTTATTGCGGGGAGTGCTGCGGCGGTATCGAATGTCTTCTACGCGAGGATGCCCGTATTCATGCACGTTCTGTAATAATGCGACGCAGATGCAGATATATAAAGATGCGGGCTATGGAGATCTTTGGGTTCGAAAGCGTTCCACGGAGAGTATCATCGGGGAGCTGGAACATATTCGGAGTATGTTCCCGTCGGTAGAAGAGATCAACCTGATCGATGATTTATTTCTGGTACGTGAGGAGGAGGAATTGGAAAAGTTTGTGCAGGCGTACCGAGCGCGAGTCAACCGGCCTTTAGAAGTCGACGTGTTTCCTAATTTAGTTGATGAAAGCAAGACCCGCATTCTCGCGAAATTACCAATTTCGCTGGTCAGCATGGGGATTCAAAGCGGATCGCAGGAGACGCTTTTCAAGCTATACCACCGCCCTACCAAGTTGGACAAGATAGCCAACGCTATACGAACCATCTCCTCGCATGGTCTGCCGGCGGAGTATCACTACCTGGTCAGTAATCCATTTGAATCAGATGAGAACCGTCTGGAGACGTTACGATTCGCAGCCAATCATCATCGGGGCCCGGCCAGGTTGCGGATTTTCCCGTTACAGTTTTATCCGGGGAGCGTGATGTATCGCCAAGCCA
>CAZMVS010000246.1:0-2126 GCA_964569525.1 uncultured Planctomycetales bacterium | reverse complement strand
GTACGTGGAAGGTGCCTGTGACCTGCAGACTATCCTGTCCGCCCGGATTAAGGAGTTGCCCCTTGACCGGCAACGACAGTTTAAGCGTATGATCACCGAAGCCCTGGTTGCCGTGTTACGCCGGTTCCATGATTGCGGATTTATGCATCGTGATTTGAAGGCACAAAATATTATTGTCCAATGGAGCGGCAAACCCGGTGAAGTCCCTCGGATTTTGCTGGTGGACCTTGACGGTATTCGCCGCCCACGAAGATATCGTCATCGGGCCTGGATGCGGGCCTTGATGCGCCTTAACGTCAGCCTGGATCATTGCCCACAAATTACGCGGACTGATCGTCTGCGCTTCCTCAAGCGTTATCTGGAACGCCCCGGGTTTTCTTCACGAACCTGGAAACCAGTATGGCGGGAGGTCTCAGCCATGTCCGCCTTGAAACGACAGAAAAACAATCGCAATCACCGCCGATCCAACAATTCCGTTGAATGTTCGTCAAAAACTTCTCTTTAACGAAAACGGATCCGCAAAGACAGGGTGGGCCGGATCCATTAAATTGGTCAACGGCCGACTTATTCGGTTGCATTTATACACCGATGATTCGAGTTCACGTTTGATTGTGTATCTGACGTGCCTGGTTATGGTTCGTCCTGGTCAAGTGGGTTGTCAGGCGAATCGTGCTCCTCTTCCGGCTGTTGCGTGACCGGCTGTTTCTCGACCACGATGGTACGCGCGATCAGGTCGCCCAGCCGCTGGCGATTCTGGGTGAAGAAAATTATCAGCATAAAAGGCCAGATTTGCAGGAACGGTTCCAATTCGATCATTTTGGTCACGTTACGAATAATGATCTGGTAAGGGTGCGGGCGTTCCCCTTGTTCCGTGGTGACCGAGCAGCCCAAAAGGCGCTTGCCGGGCGAAGCCTGCATCCACAACTCGAATAACGTGCAATAGGCAATATACAAAAGGCGAAACGAAATGCTGGCCCACAAAATAGCGGTTGGTTTGCTGAGGGCTTCAAATTGCTCTTGGGAAGTGGCGTTGCGTACTTCCTGGAGGTAGGCGGAAAGGGGCTCATAAAACAAGAAGGTGACCAGAATGATGGCCGGTAAAAGATCCAATAGACCCGCAATGGCTCGTTTTGCCGACCCGGTAACGGTTAATCCCGCCGGCAAAGCGACCGGTATGCTGAAACTGGCCTGTCGTCGCCACCAGACCAGCAAGAGTAAAACGGCTACCGAGAAAAGAACCAGCATTTCCCGGACGCTCCGTTGAAACCCTTGCTTTCCTCCTTCGGCGGCCAGTGGAACTTCCGTGAAGTCCCGTGCCGGAGACCCGCCTGCCGTGGGCCAGAAACCGACCGTTGGCTTGTTGTCCTGCCGGGCCAAGACCACGAAACGATCACCGAAAGCGCCGATTCCCAAACCCGGCGACAAGGTGAGCGTTTTTTCTTTAGCGGTTTGTAAAGCTTTTCCCTGTTGCCAGCGATCCTGTTTGTCCTCGGCCTGCCCTTTTATCCATCGCCAGGATTGAATTCGCCAATAGCCGTCTTGGTCAGGATCAGGCAGTGCGGCTACGAAAAATAGTCGCGCATTGGTGACTGTGGCAAACCCCTCAGCGATCGGCTGCTTCAAAGAGATTGAGGATCGCTGCTCCCATCCTTCTTCTGATCCGCACGCATAGTTGATTTGCAGGTCCCGTGCATTTTCCTGCCACAACAAGTGCAGCTCGCCACCCATAGTGCAAAGCCACGTCCGTTCGCTGTCGCGGTAGGTTTTCGGTGCAGGAAATCCAGGCTGCCAGTAGCGACCACAGTATTGAACTAAATGAAATGTATTTTCGGGTCGGGTAAAAAGCGATGGTTGGGTGTTGGGTTTCGTCAAATCGGCCGGCGCCGTTTCTGCCGGGGCGGTTTCCGATGCTTGTTCCGCCAAGCGGCGTTGATGGGCAGTTTCTACCTGGTCGGTCGTTGCGGAATCGACAACCGCCCATAGGCACGATCGTCCGTCGATTATGGTTCCCGCGACGGCTCGGGGGATTGGTCGGCCGGGAAGCTGTTTCTCCCTGGCAGATCGCTCGGGCGTGTAGCGATAGTGCGTGCTTTGTTGTTTTTCATCAGCGTAAAAGATATGCAGAT
>CAZMVS010000245.1:0-3794 GCA_964569525.1 uncultured Planctomycetales bacterium | reverse complement strand
GAAATATGTAATAAATTAAACAGCCTTTCGCCGGGCCATGACCGCCAATCCCGCTACCGCGAAAATCGAACCTTCCAACAAAAGTATGCCCGCCGGCTTCAACATCTCCACCACACTGAAACCCCGCCAGATTCCCCCCTCCAATCCGAGGATCGCCCATTTTACCGGGCTGATATTACTCACTGTTGCCATCCACGAAGGCATGAACATCTGCGGTACCATCCCCCCGCCCAGCATTGCTAAAATCAGCAACAAAGCCCAAGCCGCTCCTTCCACTGATATGGACGTCCGACCAAGCACCGAAAGAAAGCCGCTGATCCCCGTAAAACACAAGCCGGTCGCAACCATGGCCAACAGCAAGGCCGCAATACTCTGCAAACGAATATCGAAAAACACTCTGCCAACAGTTAACAAAAACACCATCACCCCAAACGCGGCGATAAAACAAGCCAACCCATGCCCCGCCAGTAAGTGTTGTCGACCGACCGGCGCTACCCGCATCCGCAACAAAGTCCCCGCCTCCCGTTCCCGCACCAACGCCACGGCAAACTGGGCGGCCACGCCGATCAAACCCCAGATCATGCCTTGCGGAAAACAAATCTCAAAAGACGATCGAGGCCGAAAACGATCGGGATCAACGGTAACTGTCTTGATCGCCGCCTGTTCTGCCAGCGATTGTTTGTCGCCGGTCTCCGCCATGCGCAGCAACCGATCCGCCAAAGTATTGATCGCCGCCTTCATCCCACTTTTGCCCAACACGGAAAGCTGTCCGGCCTGTTCCATCTCCGCCAACCAGCGATCGATGACCCGCTCGCGACTTTCCGGATCCGTCCACTGCTGGAGCAAAAAGTCCGCCGCCCGCTCCATCAAAAGGGCCTGCAAGTACGCCGCCTCCGCCTGCATCGAAGGATCCATACCGATCGCCAGAGGTAGCGAACGCCCAATCAGCATGGTCGGTGTGACGTCGAACTGCTCTTCCAACTCAACAAAAGCCGCAGCTTTCCCCTTGCGCACCGCCCCCCGGGCCTCATCTGCAGGCATTGGTTCAACCTTTAATCCGCCTGCCTCTTCTATCAGTCTGAGATACGCCCGCGACTGGGCATTATCCGCCCGGTCCACAACAGCCACGGTCATCGGCTGGGACGGGCCTTCCACCACCCCGGAGAAAAAGAAACCGATCAACACCGCGATCAACAAAGGGAATCCCACCATCCACCAGAAAAATCCCTGCCGATCACGCCATCGCTGCAACAGGTTTCGCCCCGCAATATACAAAATCGCCCGCATCAGTCCCGCAACCTCCTTCCGGTCAGTTCCAGGAACACGGTTTCCAAATCCGGCCGATGAATATGCAACTCCCGGATGGGTAATTCCAACGACCACAATTGTCGCATCGCCTCCAAAGGCCGGTCGGTTTCCAATGCCAACATCGTGCCGTCCACAACTCCGGGCAGCGTTTCCGGTTGTTCAGGTGGATACTCCAATTCCGCCTCCACCACTGATTTGCCGCCGTGGGCCTTGATGATGCCTTTCACCGAATCCAAAGCGAGGACTTTCCCATGATCCATAATAGCTACCCGATCACACAGTCGCTGGGCTTCTTCCATATAATGGGTGGTGAAAATGACGGTTCGATTTTGTGCTTTCAGTCGTTGCACATCATCCAGCAGATGCCAACGGGCCTGTGGATCAACCCCGATAGTTGGTTCGTCCAAAAAAAGCACGGCGGGATCATGTACCAGCGCACAAGCCATGTTCAGCCGACGCTTCATCCCGCCGGAGTAGGTTCTGACCAAATCACTCCCTCGATCACTCAGGTCGGCCCGAGACAAGGCGGATTCAACCGCCGCCTTCATCGCTTTGCCTTTCAAACCGTATATCCGGGCGAAAAAGCGGAGATTCTCAATACCGGTCATATCTTCATACAAAGAAAGCGCCTGCGGGGCGATGCCCATTTGGCGGCGCAGCTCGGGACGGGACGGATCGACGGCTCCGTTGATATGGATCTCTCCCCCGTCGGGTTGAAGCAATCCCACCAGCATGTGCAGGGTAGTGGTTTTCCCCGCCCCGTTCGGGCCCAACAGACCAAACGTCTCTCCCGGTTGGACTTCAAAGCTGATACCATCGACGGCTACCACCCCGGGAAAGGATTTTCGTAATTGATGAATCCTAATCATTGGAGAAAGTATAACTGCCCAGCCCTTTTTGTGAAAAGGTAAGCGGCATTTGACGTCACCAAATCGGTTTATCTACTATATGGTCAAAGGATGCTTTCAGGTGGAGGTTGCATTTTGCGCAGGTTTTCAAATCCAGGTGTCGTTTGCCGGCGTGCCCTTGTCGTAGGGGCATTGCTGATGAGCACAAATTACGGCTGTTTTTCGGAGCGTTCTTTCGAAATGAAATCCGAAAACGCCGTCCGTTTGTCCGCCCAGCCGGAAAACAAGGCCACAAGTGTTTCCACGCGCCACTGGTTGAGGCATGCTCATCAACAACTCGAGCACCTGCTGCCGGAGTCCTCCGCCGAACCGCTGTTAACCAAACAACTCACCAACGCCCAAGGCGACCCGATGGATGTTTCCCGTCATTTTGGTATGGAAGAGAAAGACCTCCAGAACCTGCTCAAGAATTTCC
Source organism: uncultured Planctomycetales bacterium (assembly GCA_964569525.1). Taxonomy (GTDB): domain Bacteria; phylum Planctomycetota; class Phycisphaerae; order UBA1845; family PWPN01; genus JAAYCU01. The sequence continues at coordinate 1,163 of CAZMVS010000245.1, read as the reverse complement.
AGGGTATCCGCTATTCCGCCCAGGCAGCCAGCACTGAATACCATATCGACAAGCCTGCCCCCAGTTGGCCCGGCTTTGAAGATATCTGGATTCCCATTCCCCAGCCTATGGATTGGGAGCTTTCGCTTTCCGGCAGAATTGGATTTGCCCGAGACGACCAAGGCCATATTATCGATTCCGATTGTATCGTGATTTTGCCGGGGCTTTTCGGGGATAACGGGGTCAAACGCAGCAAGGATATCGCACTGGCTTTGTGCGATTCGGGTTTTCATGTTTTGTCACTGGAGCTGCGCGGTCACGGGCAAACCGAAGCCCGTTATCCCAATATGTATTCCACCTTCGGGGTTATGGAAACCGACGACCTGATGCATGTCTCCGATTGGTTGGAAGAACTGCCACACGTCAACCGTACCGGCCTTATAGGTTACTGTTGGCCGGCGAACATGGTCCTGTTTTCCGCCTGGTATGATAATCGTCCGGCGGATGACGGTATCATTTCCCAGGAGCTCATGAAATATCTGACCGCGTACAATCCTGATAAACGCAGGTTCAAGGCGGGTGTGATCGCTTTTTCGCCGTTGCTGCGTTGGGAAGTATTGATGGACGAACTCGATTATCAGCGGTCGATTTTCGGCCACCCTATTTATAACGCGATCCAGGGCACACTTCGTGACCGCATGTTTCGAAAGGATTATCCCAATCCGAGCGGAAGCCTCCGGCAGTTGGTGCAAAATGAGTATGAAGGATACGGTATTTCGTTACCGGGCGGCGTACAGGAGGGCTATCCGTTTTTGCGTCTCCTGCCGTATAAAAGCAAACCGGCCGGCGACAAGCTGGAACACGCCCGCATCCCGGTTTTGATCGTGCATGGGGCCAACGATCCGCTTTCCCCCGCCCAGAACGTGGCTGACCTGATGGCCACGGTGGACAATCCCCAGGTAGCGGTGGTTATTCTACCCAACGGCGGGCATGTAGGCTTTGCCGGCTATGCCCGGCAATATTACTACAGCCTAGTGACCAACTTTTTCGATCCGCAGACCGGACCGACGGGCATGGCCGATCTGGAAACCACCGCCGACGCCTCCAATGGCCGTGTTTTAAGGGAATAAAAACCAACACCCTGCCAAACATGCAAGGGGAAAGATTTGCATGGGGTTTATCTT
>CAZMVS010000244.1:0-7508 GCA_964569525.1 uncultured Planctomycetales bacterium | reverse complement strand
TATGCCTGATTTTCATTGGTTGCATTCCCGAAGCATGGAAAAGCGTGCTTACGCCGACCGGCCAGGTTTTTTCCGAGCCGGTTATTCCTCCCGGTACGGCAATTGATTGTTACGGTGAACTCGAAGCGAATGATAATTTTTCCTCGGCCAACGTGGTGTACGTGGAGCAGGCGGGGGAGTTGACGGGAACCATTGCCGCTCGAAGCGACGGGCTGGATCGGGATTTGTTTGATCTCGGTCCGGTTGCGGCGGGGGTCAGGGTTCGGGCAGAATTAAACGTCGGCGGTGATGGGGACGTGGTGTTGGGCCTGTTCGATGAGCGGCAGAGTTTATTGGGCCTGGCGGATCCGGATAGTAGGCAGGGGGAGTCGCGGCAGATTCAGGTGGTATTGCGGGAGGAGACGCATTTGTATTTAGGCGTGGCGGCGCGGGCGACGCATGAGTGGGATTTGGATTACACCGTTCGGCTGAGCATGAGCGGGAACAGTGTTTTGGGGTATCAGCCGCAGGTCGTGCTGCTTGATTTTGACGGGGCTGAGAATGTGCAAATTGGTCGGCGGCCGGCGGTTGATGTGCCGGCCTTTGATGCCGGCAAAATCGATGAACGCTTCGCGGGCCAAAGTGAGGCAATGATCGAGGCGGTAGTGGAGAAGGTACGGGAGGATTTCGCCGGCCTGGACGTGTCGATTTATCGATCTAATGATGCATCGGTTCCGCCGGGCGAATACACGGTGGTTTATTTTGGGACGTATGACGAGCAGTTGTTGGGCCTGGCGGAAGAAATTGATCCGTTCAATAGTGAATGCGAGCAAGGGGCGATCATATTTACTGACGTGTTTTCCTTGTTTAATGTGTTCATGCCGGAGATGGATACACTGGCCCAGGTTTTGGCCAACGTAACCAGCCACGAAGTTGGTCACCTGTTGGGGCTTCGGCATACCGCGGACGTGCACGGCCTGATGGATATTACCGCGTCAGCCGGTGAGATGTTACACGACCAGTGGTTCCGGGATTCGGCGCTACATTACAGCGTACTGCCGATGGGTTGCCAGGATGGGCCGCAATTACTTTCATGGGCGGTCGGTGGGGAGCTGGAGGAGATGACGGATGCCAAGCGGTTGCAGCGACGCAAGACCATCGCCATTCCGCAGGGTGTCCATGATTTCTACATTCCACGAGATCGTTTATCCGTGGGGGCCGGCGGGCATGAGCTTCAGAATGTAGGTGTGCAGCAGCAGCCTTGATCGGTTGGCGGTTGTTCATTCATCAAAGATAGGATCTCCCGTGGATTAATCTTCTTCATCCGGATCGCCGGCCATGTCACGGACGTCCCGGCTGTCTTCCCGGGGATTGAAGTAATCGGGCGGTTTGTTGCGAAAGCCGGTGATAATGGGTGTGTCCTCCGGTTTTTCACCGGGATGTACGGCGAAGATTTCCACGCGCACGATTTCCTCGAAAAGGACGGAAACGATAAAGGCGCCGACCTTGTATTGTTCCTCAACCGGTTCGCATTCAAAGCTTAACAGGCCTTTCAGCCCGGTATCGACCAGTTCCTTCATTTCATAGCTGAATCCGTCACGCAGATAGACGAGGGTTCGCGCTTCCAGTTCGTTGAGGCATTTTTGAAAGGCAGGATCGGATTCCACCTGTTGGGAATCGAGATTGGGAAATTTTTTAAGTGCACAGCGCATCCGGGCCTGGTGTTGTTGCTGTTGGAAGGCGGATCCGTGAAACCAGTCGTAATCAAACAAGTTGGCCATTTTGAATTTGTTTCCTCTACGCGTTTTTGCCCCGATCGCCCGTTGCCGGGATATCACATATAACAAGGTGACACAAGCTAGGGTATCCCCATTGAGCTGTCAACGCTGATTGTTCGGTGGTTTGGGAAAGAACCGGTGGGCGGCTACCATGGTAAAGAGATGAGCATTGATCAACGAACAACTTTGATCCGCCGCCTGGCGGAAGAGGCAGGCTTTGAGCAGGTGGGGATTGCCCCGGTCCAGCGGCCGCCGCACGTGGAATATTTGCGCGATTGGCTGACCCGCGGATGTGCCGGAAATATGGAGTACCTGTATCGTCATCGTGAGCTGCTCGAAGATCCTCGCCACCTGTTGGAAGGGGCCCGTTCGGTGATCGTGGTGGCCCATGCGTACAAGCCCGGGCCGGAGGCGGAGGAGAAATTTCAGGCTGGCGATTCGGCGGAAGGGCAATCGTGCGGCAAGGTTTCCCGTTACGCATGGGGCAGGGATTATCATCGCGTGATGCGCAAGAAGCTGAAGCGCATGGCCGATGTGCTACGGGAGCAGGTGGACGAGCCTTTTCAGAGTCGGGTTTGTGTGGATACTGCGCCGCTTCTGGAAAGGGAATTCGCCATGTTGGCAGGTGTGGGCTGGATCGGTAAGAACACCATGGTGCTCAATCAGCGATTGGGTTCGTATTTTTTTCTGGGGGAGATCATTACGACGTTGGAGCTGGAGCCGACCGGGCCGGCTACTGATCATTGTGGAAGTTGTACTCGTTGCCTGGAGGCCTGTCCGACCGGGGCGTTAATCGGGCCCTATCAGATGGATGCTTCGCGCTGTATTTCCTATTTGACCATTGAAAATCGTGGGGAGATTGACGAGGAGTTACAGCCGCTGATGGGTGAGTGGGTTTACGGCTGTGATATCTGCCAGGAGGTTTGCCCTTTTAATCACAAAGCATCGCCGGGTAAAGATTCGGATTATCAATTGAAAGACGATCATCCCTTTTTGCCTCGGCCGAAGTTGAGCGAGTTGAAAGAAATCAGCGAAGACGAGTATCGTGAATATTTTCAAGGTCAGGCCATCAAGCGGGCGACACCGGCGATGCTGCGCCGCAATGCCGCCATCGCTTTGGCGAATGCAGAACGCGCGGCTAAAAAAACGAAATGACCGGTCAATTTCGACCGGCCATTCCGTTTTTGAAAAGGTTTAGATAGAGCTGGTTATCACATTTGTTTAGACACATTGTTTTGCTTACTTCACTTCGATCCGTTTGGGTTTGGCGGTTTCCTTGGTCGGAATTCGCAAGGTCAACACGCCGTTTTGCAGGTTCGCATCCACTTTGTTCGTGTCAGCCTCTTCCGGCAGGCGGAAGGATCGACTGACTTTGCCCTGGAAGCGCTCCTTCATGTAAAAGTTACTCTCGTTTTCCTCGTGTTCCTGTTTGCTTTCGGCCGAAATTGTCAGCACATTCCCCTCAATGCTGATATTCAGGTCGTCTTTTTTTACGCCCGGCAATTCCGCTTCGATGATAGTCTGATCACCTTCCTGGCGGACATCGACCGGGAAATGGGGCAGATGGGTCCTGCTCGTGTAATCAAACGGATCCCAGCTACGCAACGTCTCGAACGGATTGGTGAAAAATCGTTCCAACTCGCGACTTCGATTATTTCTGGTGGCCAACATTTTCATACCTCCTTGGGCATGAGCCCATTGTATTGGCTGAACTTTCCAACTTTTTGTTCTCTTCCAATCCCCTTTCATATAGGCAGTAAGCAAAGATCGTGCCAGATTTTTAATTAGCTGTAATCTATTGTAATTAAGCATGTTATGAATTTTTGCGGCGGCCGGCAGGGGGGTAACGATGCTGTCAAAACGACAGATTTATAAGCATTCAAAATTTGTAGGTGTTTATTTGGCAGGGGATTATAAATTTTTGCTTGATTTGGCATGACGTTTTTCTTCAGCGTAACAACGGTGGCGTCCCTCGATTTTGTGGATATCATGAACGCATCTGAAAAGAGTTTTATGGTGACTTGAAAGTAGTGAGGTTTGGGCATGACCAGTAAGCAACGGGTTCAGGCGGCGTTGGCCCATCAGCAACCGGACCAGGTGCCGATGGATTTCGGCAGTACGGCGGTTACCGGGATGCACGTCAGCAGGGTGGCGGAGTTGCGCGATTACTATAGCCTGGAAAAGCGGCCGGTAAAGGTACACGAGCCATACCAGATGCTCGGCTGGATCGATGATGACCTGGTTGACGTGTTGGGCCTCGACGTGACCGGTGTTTTTGCCCGGGGGACGCATTTCGGGTTTGCCAATGAGAACTGGAAGAGCTGGAAAGCACCGTGGGGACAGGAAGTGCTGGTCTCTGAACATTTTCAAACCTCGAAGGATGATAATGGGGATTTTTTGATTTATCCGGGGGGTGATACATCGGCGCCAGCCAGTGGGAAGATGCCCAAGGATGGTTTCTTTTTTGATACCATAGTCCGTCAACCGCCAATTGAAGAGGACAAGCTGAACCCGGAGGACAATCTCGAAGAATTCGGGCCGATCGATGACGAGGCTCTTGAATATTTACGAAAGGAAGTACAGCGGGCCTCGCAGGATTCGCGGGCGGTGATCGCCTCCTTCGGCGGGACGGCCTTGGGGGATATCGCCCTGGTACCGGCCCCGTTTTTGAAATATCCCAAGGGGATTCGCGATATTGCGGAATGGTATATCTCCACCGCCACCCGTCGTGATTACATTCATCAAGTTTTCAGCAAGCAGGTGGAGATCGGCCTGGCCAACCTGGAGAAAATTCACGCGGTTATTGGTGATGCGATAGACGCGGTTTTTATATGCGGAACGGATTTCGGCACACAGACGTCTTCATTCTGTTCGGTGGATACTTTTGGCGAGCTTTACCAGCCTTATTACAAAAAAATAAACGAGTGGATTCACCGGAATACGAATTGGAAAACCTTTAAACATTCCTGCGGGGCGGTGGAGCAGTTTATCGAATCGTTCATTGAATCGGGTTTTGATATTCTCAATCCCGTGCAATGCACTGCCAAGGGGATGGAAGCGAGAGGATTAAAAGAGCGATACGGTGATCGGCTGAGCTTCTGGGGCGGCGGCGTGGATACCCAGGGCGTTCTGCATTTCGGCGAGCCGCGGCAGGTGCGTGAACAGGTGCTTCAGCGATGTCACATTTTCGGGCGGGACGGCGGATTCATTTTTAACACCATTCACAATATCCAAGCCAACGTACCGATCAAAAACATCGTGGCCATGTTCGAAGCGGTGTGGGAGTTCAACGGGCGGGAATGATTTGATCATCTCAGGTTTGGTTGGGCGTCCGTTTCTTTGATCACATCGTTTCAAAATGACCTGCGTGGGCGTGTTCATCTTGTCGTGCATGGAAGCCGGTATCAAACCACAAATGCACGGGCAGGCGGGTCATGCCGATCAGGCGATTGGCGGTGAGTTCGGCATGGACGGGGGAGGTATTGGCGATGACGGCGGCGTCGGGGTTTTGCAGAAAGGCGGTTTTAAGCGGGACCACGGGGATGCCGCGGTACAGGCGTTGGCGGCGGGCGAAGGCGTCGTCACCGATGGCCAGTATTTCCAGGTTCATTTGTCCGGCGGCCTGAAAGAAGGGGTAAATGTTCTTGCCCAGATCGGCGAAGACAATTTTGTGGATGCCGCTGGTCGCTAATGCGTGCATCCGGTGGTGGATATACGCGAAGTGAAAAAGCTTTTCGAAGGCGGCGGAATTGAGTCGCCAGCCGATGTACGTTTCGCGTTCCTTGGCCCAACGGTTGAGTCCTTCCTCGCGGCCCTTCTCATAGGCCTCCTGTTCCCCCATTCGGTCAGCCAGCCATTGGTAGCGCTGCAACCAATCCTTGCGGAAGATGTAGTTGTGCGGTTCGGGCAGATAACGGGCGGCGATGAGCAGGTTATTCCGCGTGTTGTAGAAAATCGCATTCGAGTTCAGGCGGCTATGCGGACTTTTCAGATGATCGACACGCAGGTCACGGAAGGTGCGGACTTTCCAGCCGGCTTGGATCAGTCGAAAACTCAGGTCGTACTCCTCGGCCAGCATAAACATATCGCGATCCAGGTTGCCGACTTCGAGCAGGGTTTGTCGGTGGAAGCCCGCTCCACAGCCGATGTACACGTTAGGCAGGGCGCTGCATTCCCGCCGGCCGTCCCGCAGGTGGGCAGTGAAATTGGCACATCCCAGTTGAGGATCTTTGGCGAATTTCTGCAGCATGCGTCCCAGGCTGCCGGGCCGGGGATAGGAATCGTCATCTAAAAACAACACGTATTCACCGCGGGCCTGTTCCACGCCCCAGGCTTTGGCGGTAGCGCCTTTATTTTCATCCATGGGGATAAGCTTGACGTCAGGGAAGCTTGCCCTAACCGCTTCGGCGGTTCCGTCGGAGGAGCAATTGTCGGTGACGATGATTTCGGTGCCGTCAGCTTCGTCAGTCACAGCCTGTAGTTGATCCAGGGTATGTAGGAGGTCTTCGCGCCGGTTACAGGTAGCGATGACGATGGAAACTTGCGGTCTGCTCATTGATGTTTTTCAGCTAGCCTTCCCGGATGACATCCCGGGTAGAGAAAGAATTTCACGAATCGGCCATTTTCTAGTGCTAGTATCGTTCAATCGAAAGTGGGATTCAACTTTTGCCGACCGGTCGCTGCCTGGTCGGTTCGCCATTGTTGGGCTTTGACGAGAAGATCCCCGGTTTCATCGTTCAATCGGTCATGCCCCAGGCGGCGGGTTGATGGTGCGGATGATGGATGTTCATTTGTTGTCGGAGCGCTCTTGCCTGCAGGCGTATTCAGCTCCGCCCGGTTGATGAGCCAGTGACGTAATTTTTCGACATCGAGAGGGAGATTCCCCAGCTGGGCGATCTGCTGGGTGGCGGCGGCCGATCCGAGATAGGCGGATTGCATGAGGTTGCCTCCACTAGCCAAAGTCATGGCTGCCCCGGTTAACAGGGAATCACCGCAACCCAGCGGATCCACAACGCGATCCGCCAGGGAGGGGAAATATTCACTGCGCAACCGTCCCTGCCATTCCTGGGAATTGTGGTCCTGGCTTTGGCGGTCGAAAGTGACCACGCCTTTTTTGCCCAGGGTGACCAGTAATTGGCGGGCCTGGGTTTGCTGAAGGACATGCCAGGCGACGCTGGACAATCCTTCTTCAAAGTCGTGCATGGCGGAGCGTAATTCACGCTCCGTGGGACAAAGCAGGTCCACGTTTTTGAAGCGGGTCAGTTGGCTGCGCGGCCCGCTGACGTCCGCAACCTGCACCCCGATTCTATTTTTCAGCTTAGTCTGAAGTTGGGTCAGCAGCCCGCCGGTGATGGTCCCATAGCCGAAGTCGCAGAAAATGACCGCGTCAAAATCATCGGATATGGAAAGCACCCAGTCGAGGGCCTGTTTTTCAGAGACTGAATCCAGGGGCTGGAAATTACCATCCTCCAGGCGCAACAGCTTGGAAGTTTCCACCAGGAAGCGGGTTTTTTGAGGCAGCTGGTTTCGGCAGGGGATCAGGCAGGTTTGGACGGACTCGTTTTCCAGTATGGTGCGAGCGTTCCAGGAGGCTTCGTCTTTGGCGGTGGAGCTGAGCAGGTAGGTTTCCGCTCCGAGAGCAGCGGCATGCCGGGCCACCACGCCCGCGCCGCCGATATATTCACGCTCCTCCAGGCGAGACAGTGACATCATGGCTGCTTCGCTGGCCAGTTCAGTAGCGTCGCAGAGCAC
>CAZMVS010000243.1:0-12125 GCA_964569525.1 uncultured Planctomycetales bacterium | reverse complement strand
CCGGCCACAATGCGGGGAAAGAAGCTCAAGGAAGGGGCCTGGGGAAAACTGCGAAGCTGGTTTCCCCAGAATCAACCCACAAATTCTGCTGAAGAGCCTAAAAATCCAACAGGCCGATTACCTGCCTTGTAAAAAGTGCGCCTTCTGTGACGTCCCTTTCTATCGCCGGATGTCATTTTAATCCTGCCGCGCCGGGATTTCCGGAACACCGTGCGTGTTATGCCTTATGTATTCGGGAACTGAATAATTAAAATAGTCGTAGCGGGAGAACCCTATCATGATCGCTCAATCACAAACCTTTCAGCTCAGCAATCACCCTGGCTGCAGGGCGCGGCTCTTGCTCTTTTGCCTATTGTTCTGTCAACGGAACTTGACCATGAATATCCCAACAGAAATTGTAAAATCCATTGTCTCGACTCGATGTTTCCCAAAAACAACATCCCCCAACAAAGCAAGAAAATATTTCAAAACAAACCCATTTCAAATTGCCTCTAAATACATTAATAGTACATAATTACATCATAAAAAACTTTAAAGAGAGGTGTAAAAACAAACCCATTTTCAACTCATTTTTACCCGCAGAATTGACGCCAAAACCTTCATCGTGCGCGCTTTATTTTGTCCAGGTGATCGCGGAATAGGCGGAGTTCCTGCTTCTGTGTTTCCGTCACGAAACCATCGCAGCCGTAGTCTTCCCACATCACTCCCGGGCAATGACCTTCTTCGTACAGGATCCGCCACACCGGGTATGCCGCCTGCAAACGATGCACCATAACCGCCTGCTTCGGTTCCGAAAGGTTGTAATTGATACTAAAGTCTCTGCCCCAATGATCGTTCAGTACCATATCCCGCGCCGTACAGAACTGTGGGAAATAGTTTCCCCGCATACCCTGCTCCCGAAGCTTGCCCAGCAACAGCCGCCATTCGCTTTCCGTGTAAGGCATGGTGGTATAGTCGCTGTGGTATTTGAACGTTCCCCGTTTCTTCAGAATGTCGGCGATCATTGCCTGTCGCCGTTGCACGTAATAGATGTGTCGCAAATGCGGATTGTCCGAATCCTTCGGCACGTTGACCGGAATCATGGCCCCTTCCGTGCGAATGTTGATATGTGCATTGGGCAGCTTTTCGCGAACATACTCCTGAATTTTGTCATAAATATCGCACCGCAACTCGGTTCGAAACCGATCCCAGTCCCGCACTGCCGGCGTCCAGTCATGAAAGGGATTATCCGGCTTGTTATACACCGGTCCCATGGCGGTAAAGTCATAGCCGTGATGCTTGCCTTCGTTGCCCTGGTTCGCTTGTGGGTTGATCTCATTGATGCGCTTGTACTCCGTGCCCCAGGCCGCGTTGACCTTCTCCACACTGCCGTACTTGTGTTGCAACCACAAGTGAAAGCGCACAAGCGCATTCTCGCCCAGCAGGTACCGGATATTGATATCGTCCCGTAGCCAGCCCCAGCTATCCTCCACGTCGATGATCAAGTCGCCCTCCGCCGTGCGATACCAGTAATCATCCCATCGCTGATGGTTGAACAGAATGCAACCGGCATACAGTTTGGGGAAATCCGGATGAGCGACATCCAACTCCGGCCGATGGGAATAACTGTAATTGTTCGGCAAATAAGGAATGTCGAACTTCTCCCCCCAGTAGTAACTGCCCAAAGTCATGACATTGTGCGTCTTGGCCGGGAAGACACCCCACCCGAAGACCGGTACATCAAATTCGCGAATCACCGTATCGTAGATGTATTTGAATGTTTCCGCATGCGCATCGCCCACAAAGCTCTGTTCGTTGTTTACTTCCCCAATGTGCCAATCCCCGCTGGTTGTCGCCAGCACGTTGACGCCGAATTCCTTCCTCTCCCGCAGCCGATCGCGAAGCAGCTCGTCCGCCGCCGGATCCAGATTGTAAGTCGCCCGCATGGCCGGCATGTTCTGTGTAAAAAAGGCCGGCTTGGTTCCCTGTGGCGTTTCCACCACGAAAGGATTGTCCGGGTTGTATTCAATACCCAAGTGATCGCTGCTTACCATGATCGGCACAGCCATGGTTTTGATGCGCCCCTTTGTATTGCCGATCAGCTTCAGCACGATTTGTTCGGTCCACGGGGCGGGTTGGATATACATCGTGCCGGTTTGTGGTCTGCTCAATTCGCTCTTTTCGAACACTTTGAACGAGGTCATAAACTCTTCGAGCGAACGGATATAACGGGGCATGCGGTCTTCGAAAGGCTGCTCAATAAAAAACTCCTTGGTGGCTATCGGCGCCTTGCCGCCTTGTTCGGTGACTTCCAGCGGGAATTGCAGTGCGTACCACGGCTTGCCACCCCACATGTTAACCTGCCAATCGTAATCCGCGTTCCAGCGGTAACGGGTTTCATATTCGAAAAGAAATTTGCCAAGCGGCAGGGTGCGTACATATTTTGGATCACCCCCTTGGTAGCAGGAAAAGGAGACCCATTGTTCGAACGATTCGCCGGGGTAGAAATATTTGAGGTGTCGTTCCCAACGATTTTGTGTCTGGGCGATGACCGTGCGCTTACCGTTTTTGTCAACAGTGCACGCCCGCGGCGTGGTCATCCAGCCGCCGAAACCCTCGGCATCCAGAATCGTATTCCCCACGTTGGTGATACGAAACTTGAAGAACAAATAGTTGCCTCGCTTGACCTTGCCCGAACGGACCAGTGGTTCAAGTTTATACGGCGGGAACTGATCGTGCTTGCTGTCTTTGGTCAGCCGCCGGACGCGATCAGGCTGGAAAATGCCCGTACGACTGCCGAGGTATTCCACTTTCAATCGCAGGGTGCCCGGTACGTCCAGGTCATACAGATCCCGGCCTTTGCGGTTATCCGGATTCTCAAATGCCACCGCTTCAAAGGCCATTCGCTGATCAGGTCCCATATCGCCGTGAAGGGTATATGCAATCGGCACCGCATCATAGGCCCGGCAGCGTTTCGGCAGGCGGGCCTGCAACACCATGTCGCCGAGTTTGATTTCGATTTCCTTTTTCTCGACAGTTTCGTATTTCGCAATACGCCCAAGATTTTGTGCTTCAGTGGATATTGGTTCGTAAATAAGTTTTTCGGAGGGAGCAATGGCGTTAGCGGATGCCACAAAAACCAGGGTGGCCGAAATGGTACTCAAAAATGTCAGTTGTTTCATTGTGTATCTCGTGATAGAAAAACAGTTAAATCTTTGCGGCTTTTAGTCAGGACGAATTTTAACCGATCAATTTTGCCAGGGGCAAGCTTTCGGATTGACCGGTTGTCAAAAGCAATTGATAATATCCCTTGAAAATTCATCCCCACAAGGAGAACATAATGAAAGGGCAACAAACCACACGTCGGGACTTTATTCGCCAAGGTATTTCGGCCGGGGCAGCTGTCAGTGTTGTACCGGTCTTGTCCGCCAGGAGTTACGCCGCCGTCTTGGGGGCCAACGGGCGTTTGAACCTGGGGGTGATCGGTTGCGGCGGCAGGGCCACTTGGCTGTTGACGCAGTGGGTCAAGCCGCTGAAGGATAAATACAATGTACATCTCGTTGCGATCTGTGACATCTGGAATGCCAAGCGTGATGCCGCGGTCAAATTGGCCAAGGAACAATTCGGCGATGAACCCGCCGTCTATAAAGACTATCGCAAGCTGTTGGATGATAAGAATGTTGATGCCGTGATCATTGCCACACCCGATCATCAGCATTGCGGAATGCTCACCGATGCCGTCCGGGCTGGCAAGGACGTTTACGTTGAAAAACCCATCGCTATGAACATGGCCGAACTCAACACCGCCGCCGATGCGGTTGAGGCTTCCGCTTGTATCGTGCAGCACGGCACACAAGGGCGCAGTTGTAAGGGGGCGGCAAGCACCCGGCAGTTTATTCAATCCGGTGGGTTGGGCAAGGTGTTCCGCATCGAGCAATGCCGCAGCCATTCGCAACCATATTGGAACTACTATACCGCGCCGCAAAAACAAGCGGATACGGACTGGCGGGCGTTCTTATACAATCTGCCGTACCGTCCGTACGATAAGGATCGTTGCGTGTGCTGGATGGGTTACCGGGATTATTCGACCGGTCCGGTCGGCGGCTGGATGTCGCATTTCAGTGATTTCAATCATTTCGTACTTGGTTGCGGCATACCCAAGTCGGCGACGGCTTTCGGTGGAGTTTATGCACCAACTTCGATTCCACCGCGGGATTGCCCGGACGTGATTACCGCCATCCTGGATTACGAAGAAGGTTTTACCACATTGTTTACGACTCATTTCGGCAATGGGGCCAATGATTATGTTACCTGGTTCGGCGAGAAGGGCGTGATGCGTACCGGCCAGCCGGACGGCTATCCGAACGGAATCGAGCCGGTGGTTTCCGGCGACGGTTCCCAACACAAGCAGAAGATCAAGGAAGAAAAAGCCCTGGAAAACACACACGAAGAAGGGCACATGGAAAACTGGCTTCGTTGTGTGCATCAGCGCAAACAGCCGAACGCTCACATGGGGGCGGGCTACATGCACGGCGTGGCGGTATTGATGGCTGATCAGGCGTATGTTACCGGACGGAAAGTGATCTTCGATAAGAAGAAACGCGAGATCCGACCGGCCTGAGCTAGATAATAAAGAATGGCGAACTTATAAAAACCAGTCGGCCGATGGAATGATCTTCTGTCGGTCGGCTGTTTGTTTCAACAGGGATGAGTGGGAAATTAAACGTTTGTGTTGTTACGGCGAGTATTTGGGAATATTTACCGAAAAGTTGAGCTATCAATGACCGAAAGCGAACGATAAAATAGACTGAGGACGTAAAACAATGTTGTCTTAAGATCGAATTGGGGGGAATAGGAAATTTTATGTCGAAGTACTGCCTATTCACTATCGTTGGTTTAACGATAGCTGCTTCCGCGATTGCCCAAGAAGACCAAATCAAGCCGGACACGTGGGTGGCGGTGGACGATCTGAACCGGCGGGTTTTGGGAAACGCGGAATGCGGGCCGCCCCGGGATGATCGTTTTGTAGGGATCTTTTACCATTTGTGGCATGGCGTCTACACAACCACCGGTCCCTGGAATATTACCTCAATCCTTGAGCAATATCCGGAAGCGATTAACGATAGGAATCATCCCGCCTGGGGGCCGGAGCAACATTTTCATCATTGGGAGCGGCCTTTGTTCGGCTATTACACCTCCACGGACGAGTGGGTGTATCGCAAACATGCCCAGATGCTCGTCGATGCCGGCGTGGACGTGGTCATATTTGATTACACCAACGGATTTACCTCTACGCATCATAACTTGGCCCAGGCTTGGAGTGCCGTCCGGGCGGAAGGTAATCCCACCCCGAAGATGGTTTTCATGTGTCCCTTCTGGGCGGATAGCAGTGCGGTTGTGGTGGAACAGGCTTATGCGAATGTTTACAGCCAAGGCTTGTATCAGGATTTATGGTTTTATTGGGATGGTAAGCCGTTGATTATTGCTGAGCCTTGGTACGTCGAGTCGCCAGAGCGTGATTTCTTTACTTTTCGCAAGCCGATTCCGGAATATAACGAGGGACCGAGCGGACCATATCAATGGGGATGGTTGGAGATCTATCCCCAGCACGAATTTTATGACGGAGCGGGCGAGACGGAAGAGATGACTGCGGGCATTGCCCAGAACATGTGTAACGGTTGGCTTGGTCCCTTTAGTAGTAGTGATGGTCAGGGGAGGAGTTGGCACAATGATCACAAGGATGATTTTGCCGGTTCGGCAGACTATGGACTGAATTTTGCGGAGCAATGGCGACGTTGTTTGAAGCTGGATCCAAAATTCGTGTTCGTAACCGGCTGGAATGAGTGGACCGCCCAGCGTCTGTATGATGACGGGCGGATTGAATTCTGGGACGCCTTTACGCAGGAGTACAGCCGGGACATCGAACCGATGACCGGCGGACACCGGGATAATTACTATTATCAATTGGCCAACTATGTGCGGCAGTATAAAGGGGCACGTCCCGTTCCAACATCCGGTCCGCCGACTACGATTGCGATTGACGGTAGTTTTGCCGATTGGGATGACATCACGCCGGTATATCGGGATACGATTGGCGATACCGCGCATCGCGACCACGGTGGTTATGGTAGTGAATATTACGTAAACACTACGGGGCGGAACGACCTGAAGGAGGCCAAGGTTGCCTACGACAATGATAATGTTTACTTCTATGTCCGGTGTGAGGATGATCTCACGCCGTACACCGATCCGGCATGGATGATGTTGTATATTGACAGCGATCATCGGCCTTCGACGGGATGGTACGGTTATGATTACATGGTCAACTATCCGGTCGATTCGACCACAAGTACAACCGTTAAACAAAACGCCGGCGGTTGGAATTGGACTGCCGTTGGGCAGGTGTCGTATAAGGCCCATCATAACGAATTAGAGTTGGCCATTCCGCGGGCGATGATCGGCCAGGACGGGGCGGCGGTTTCGTTCGATTTTCACTGGGCGGATAACGCCCAGCCGGTGGACGATATCATGTCTTTTACCTGTTACGGGGACAGTGCCCCGAACGACCGTTTTAAATACCGTTTCACTACGGACACCACCCCGCCGGCGGCGATCCCCCAATTTTCCGTGACCCGTACCGGGGAGAACGAAGTGACCTTGTCGTGGACCGGCCCGAATGATCCGGACTTTACCGGTGTGTTGATTCGTTATCGTCAGGATCATTATCCGGTTGATCCATCAGACGGGGTGTGGATTTGCGATCAGTTCACCCAGCCCGGCGTGGCGGGGCAATATGTTTTTGAGAGCTGTAACATCGAAGATGAACAGCGCTATTATTTTGCCGCCTTCAGTCACGACGGGGCCGGTAATTATGCTTCCGAGGCGGCCGTTGTATATAAACCGCTTTGGTTGCCGGGGGATATAGATGGCGACGACGACGTGGACATGGAAGATTTCGGCCGATTCCAGCTTTGTCTGACCGGCCCATTCGTGCCGCAGGATGATCCTTTATGCCAGGAAGCCTTGCTCGACGGCGATGACGACGTGGACAAGGACGACTTGAATATTCTGCACAACTGCCTCAGCGGCGCCGACGTAAGTGGCGATCCGGATTGTGCGGATTAGGCAAGGGGATGTTTGAAGGCGCGGAGAACGCTCATTTCTCGTTCGTCAGGGCGGAACGATTACGTCTGAACAATAACAAGAACACCCGGCGTATATTTCGTTATTTGATTTCCACCGCTTCGGGTTTGACTTCGCCAGCGATTTCGACCGGTTTGTCGGCCTTGCTCATATGATTTCCGAACAGCAGCACATCTGATGTTTTAGCCCCACCGATTTTGAAAAAGGTTCCCGTACCCGGGACGGCCGTGCACGAGCGAATCAGGGCGGTATTGATTTCAGCCAACTCCACCACGGCGGTGTCAGTGCGCGGTTGGTGGGTTTTGAACCCTTCAATTTCCAGGTAGTCGGCATCGGTGATATTCAAAGCCGGTCCCTGTTTGGTGTTGATTACCACGTCATGAAGTTCAAAGTTGCGCACGCCTGAGCAATTAATACCATGTCGGGATTCAAAGTCAGCGTTGGTAATGGTGACGTTCTGAATGGGCATTTCGGGGAGTCCCTTGATGTAGCCGGCCTCCTTGGCCCCGCCCACGGTGATGTTCGCGATATGAATGTTGCGGAAGCAGGGGGTTCGTTCGGTGACCGGTTCGGGCGGGATGTTGTGATAGAACATATTGAGGCGAATCGCGTTGCGGACGTTGCGCATGACGATATTGGAGACGCGGAAGTTTTCCACCGTGCCGCCGCGGCCGCGCTGGGTTTTCATACGGACGCCGTTTTTGGTTCCATCGAAGATGCAGTTGGTGATAGTCACGTTTTTAACACCGGCGGACATTTCGCTGCCGATGACCACACCCCCGTGGCCGTGAATCATGGTGCAGTTGGTAATGGTGATATTCTCGCAGGGTTTGCCCACGCGCCGTCCGTCTTCGTCCTTACCGCTTTTGATGGCGATGCAATCGTCGCCCACGTCGATATGGCAGTTGCTGATACGAACGTTGCGGCAGGAGTCGGGATTGATGCCGTCAGTGTTAGGTGAATCGTCGGGATTCAGGATGGTTAAACATTCGATGGTCACGTTTTCGCAGTACACAGGATTAACCGTCCAGGAGGGGGAGTTTTTCAAGGTGAGCCCGCCGATATACACGTTGTCGCAGTTGTACAATCCGATGAGTCGGCCGCGGGCGTGGGGGAGTTTCTTTTCGATTTTCCACCAGAATTTTCCGCGGGCGTCGATGGTGCCCGGACCCATGATAGTGATGTTACGGGCTCCGTCGGCGTTGATGATGCTGGCGTAATGTTTGCATTCGATACCTTCCCAGCGGCCGTTGATGACGGGATAATCCTGCAGGTCCTGGCTGCCGATCAGCTTGCAGCCGGCATCAAGATAGAGGGCGGTGTTACTTTTCATAAAGATACCGCCTGTGAGGAACCGACCGGCAGGGAAGTAAACCGTGCCGCCGCCAGCCTTGGCGCAGGCGTCAATGGCCTGGTTGATGGCCTGGGTGCAGTTGGTTTTGCCATCGCCGACCGCCCCGAACGCGGTGACGTTAAAGCGGGAGACCTGTTCGGGTTGGGTTTGGGCCGGTTGTGTCGGCTGGGTGGCTTGGGCCCAAATTGGGGCGGGAAAAAGCAGGGCCAAGGTAATCGCGATCCGGGTATATCCGTTGGTTTTCATCGAAGGAACTCCTGTGTTTTACAAATCAAGGGCATTCAGTCTGTATCCAAGTGTAGTATTGTGGTCCCACCCGGCAGAAGTTTCAAATGGTTCTTTGTGATTTTATCCCGGGTATCTTGCGGATAAACTTTGTGGAGATTACAAAGCGGCAGGGGCGGGCTGACCAATACTCTTCTTTGCATAGCGTGGAGGATCCAATGACAGATACGAATTTTACCCGGCGGCAGTTCCTGTATCGTTCAGCGGGCAGTACGTTGGCCCTTTCCGCAGCCGGTGGGGCGGCCATGGCGGAGCAGGCAAGTGGTGAGAAGAGCGAACAGTCGCAAAAACATGGCGAGGGTGATCAGCGGTTGCCGCTGGACAAGCTGCGGGCGTGGGAGAAGCTTGGTTACGGCATGTTCATCCATTTTGGGATGAGTACGTTTGTGGAGAAAGAACTGCCGGACGGAAAATCGCCGCTTGCGACGTATGCACCGAGTAAGTTGGACGTCGATCAGTGGATCAGCGTGGCCCGTGACGCGGGAATGAAGTACGCGGTGTTGA
The DNA here is from genome assembly GCA_964569525.1 of uncultured Planctomycetales bacterium. Taxonomy (GTDB): domain Bacteria; phylum Planctomycetota; class Phycisphaerae; order UBA1845; family PWPN01; genus JAAYCU01. The sequence continues at coordinate 2,860 of CAZMVS010000243.1, read as the reverse complement.
CCGCCAAGCACGTGGCGGGGCATTGCTTGTGGCCGAGTCGTTATACCGCTTACACGGTGGCCAACAGTAAGGACACGACGGATGTTTTTGAAAAGTTTGTCAAGGCGTGCGAAAAGCGGGGGGTGTTGCCGGGCTTTTATTACTGTTCGTGGGATAATCACAATCGTTTCGGTAGTGTGACGCCCTCTGATCCTGGAGTGAAATGGGGAGCCTGGCCGTGGTCCAAGTACAGTTTCAAAAACAAAAACGATTTTCCACAGCCGCCGGATTCGAATAAGAACCTGCCGCCATATACGACTTCGGTTTATCAGGGTTTTATGACGGCGCAGGTGATCGAGTTGTTGACACAGTACGGGCCGATCGCCGAGACGTGGATTGACATTCCGGGATTGCTTGGGCCGGGCTATCGAACGTTTTTGTATAACAAGATTGCCGAGTTGCAGCCGGAAACGGTCATTATGATGAACAACGGGATCACCACGGGCGAGGTGTACGATCATTATTATGCGTTCCCCGCCGATCTGATCGCTATTGAGCGACGGTTGCCGCCGGAGTCGGGGCACCAAAAGTGGCGGGAAATCGAAGGCAAACGCTATTACATGCCCGGGGAAGTTTGCGATCCGATCGGGAAGGAATGGTTTTTCGTGCCCGGGGACAAGCCTCGAGCGGACGAGGAGTTGTTAAAGCAATACCAGGCCTGCCGACAGCGGGGGGTGAATTTTCTGCTTAATGTGCCGCCGAACAAGGCTGGGCGAATTCCGGAGATGTACATTAAGGCCTTGGGGCGGCTACGGAAGAATGCGGGTATTTAAGGCAGGATGAGAAATCGGCGGGACGGTATTTTCAAGTAAACCTGTGACTTTTTGTGTTTCCACGATGTAGTAGCGATACACACCGCCTTATTTTACAGGTGGGCTGCTTGCGGGTTATCCATACTCTCGTTTACCATAAACCGCCTCAATACTTATGAACGCACACACCGGTGGCCGATTTGCAGGCCGATGCCCTGCCGACGACCGGGTAACGATTTTACTTACCGAGTGCCAGGGAGGATACCATGAAACGGTTCACCATTTATTTTGTCATGTTGGGGCTACTGCTTGCGCTGCCTTTGGGATTCATCGGTTGCAAAGGTGAGAGTGATACGATCACGGTCAAGGTGGCTACGGTGCTTCCGGAGTCCCATCCGACTGCCAAGTCCCTCGCTATCTTCAAGGAGCGACTGGAAGAGCTATCCAAGGGCAAGATGAAAGTGGACATATTTTACAGTAGTGCCCTGGGCAGTGCGGATGAATCGCTGAGAAGTTTGCAGGACGGCACGTTGGAGGTATCGCAGGTATCCACGGCGACGATTTCCAATTACGTGCAGCTGGCCAACGCTTTTGCCATGCCGTATATCTGGCGGGATCGCGAGCATCAATATAAAGCGATGGACGGCGAGGCGGGGCAGATCCTGGCGGATAAGGCCTTGGAAGAAGATTTCGTGATTCTCGGTTACATGGATGCAGGGACGAGAAACATCAGTACGCGGAAGCAAGTCGGTCCGGTGACCAAGCCGGAAGAAGTGAAAGGGCTGAAGATACGGGTGATGGGGGCCCCGCTGATGACGGACACCTTCGATGCGTTCGGGGCCAACCCGATGGCCATTAACCAGGGGGAAGTGTTTACGAATTTGCAGACGGGCGTGTTGGACGGCTGGGAGAACAACGTTTACACGGTGGTGACCTTCAAGATGTTCGATACGGGCTGCATTCATTATTCGTGGACCAAGCATTTTTCGATTCCCGACGTGATGGTGGCGGGCAAGCCTTTCATGGACAAGCTGACTGAGCAACAAGCGGAATGGGTTCGCCAGGCCATGGATGCGTGTGTGGAGAAACAGCGGCAGCTCTGGCAGGAAGGCGAGGAGCAGGCCATTGCGACCATGAAAGAGAACGGTATGAAATTCCACGAGGCGGATGTTGAAGCGTTCCGGGCCAAGGTTCAGCCGATCTACGACAAGTATTCCCAGCAGTATGGCGAAGAGTTCAAGCAACTGGTGGACAAGGTTCGGGGCATCAAATGATCCGTCGGGCATATGACAATCTTGAGGAGTATATTTCCGTGGGGCTGTTGGCGGCTTTATGTATCGTGGTGGCCCTGCAGGTGTTTTTCCGCTGGATACGGGTTTCCATGCCCTGGACGGAAGAGACGGCGATAATTCTGTTTGTGTGGGTGACCTTTATCGGGGCGTCGCTGGCCTTGAAGCGGGGGGAGCATTTCGCGGTGGAAGTTTTGCGGCGAAACATTCCATTTTTTGCGGCCTGGATTGTCTCCATTGTAGTGGCTTTGATTCTGATTTTCTTTTCGTTGCTGCTGCTGATATACGGGTATGAACTTGTCGTGAAAAATCTGGAAGTGGTGACGCCGACCATGGAGATTTCCCGGGGGGTGCCTTATTCCTCGGTGCTGGTGGGGGCGGCGTTGATGTTGATTCGCAGCCTGGAGATTTTTTGGCGCAACCTGCGAGGGCAGGGGGTGCCCTCATGACCATGGGGTTGTTGTTCGGTCTCTTTTTCGTGCTGCTCGTTTTGGAAGTTCCCATCTCGATCGCCTTGGTATTGGCCAGCGCGGCGACGATATTTCAAATGGATTTGCCGCAGAGTTTACTGGTGCGCAAATTGTACGAGCAGTCGAATGCGTTTCCGCTGATTGCGATTCCGTTTTTTGTGATGGCTGGGGGGATCATGAGTCGCGGGGGTATGTCCCAGCGGCTGATCGCCTTGGCCCAGAGTGTGGTAGGGAACATTTACGGCGGGGTGGCTATTTCCCGCGTGGTCGCGGGGATGTTTTTTGCGGCCCTTTCCCGGTCTAACGCGGG
>CAZMVS010000242.1:0-8475 GCA_964569525.1 uncultured Planctomycetales bacterium | reverse complement strand
ATCCAACATGTGCAAAGCAATGGCGATATGTCGCCCGAAGATCTCGGCGAATTGCCGATCCTCCTCGGAAAAGGCATTGCGCTTTTCGCTTTCGATGTTGAAAACACCGATCACGTGATCCTGCAGCCGAAGAGGAACGGTCAGCGAGGAGTTGGCATTATCGATGCCGATCAGGTACCGCGGGTCATTACCCACATCGGCGCAAATATAGCTTCGCCCCGTGGCCGACACGTAACCGCTGATCCCGCTGTTTTCAGTGGAAGCGTATATGTCAAGCTGTTCCGCTTCCGGGGTTAGGCCGGCACACAGCACCAGCTCCAGTTTTCCGCTATTTTTATCCAAAAGACGGATTGCAAAATTATCGAAGTGGAGCAATTCGCGGGTCAAGCGGATAATTTTTTCTTCCAGCAACTCTAACCGTTGAGGGATTCCCATTTGCCCCATCTGGTCGGCGTCGATACGAACCAATTCTCGGCCGGCGTTGTCAATGGCGTCCATTTTCTGTTGAAGCCGACGAGCCCGAGTGGTTTCACTGATTACCGCAACCAGGAGGGTGTCTTTAGGCCGCTGTTGGGCCAGGGGAGTAATCGCGGCGTCGAAGTAACGTTCATCCTGAGAAACGAGGCTTAAAAAGCGGGGGCGGTTCGGAGTGGGCCAACTTTTGGTGTTATCGGAGATCTCTCGGCAATGGGTTTTTATTCTCTCGCAGATCTCTTGGGGGAAATTTTCGACACGTTCGTTACACCACGCTATTTGCCCCTGTAGATTTACCAGGCAAACACCTTGATTGATAGAATCGAGAACCCTGCCCAATTGAGGTTCGGCCAACATCAGCTCGGGGTCATGGGTGACCACGAAATCGAAATTCTCTTCATCCATGGCCTGGCGGGCGGTATCCGCACTGGTTTCCACTCTTACAGACCCAGTCTGTTCCAGCAAATCAACCAGATGTTGGGACATTTCGTCCCCGGGATGATATACAAGAATCTTCCCCCCGATTGTCCGGCTGTTTAATTCGCTCATATTCGGTTGACTCGTTCGAATAAAATCCTCCCCCATGGAGGCAACCTTTGCATTCTACTTCTAATGCTATGGACAATGCAAAGAAAAAATCTCAAATCAACTTTGTTAATATTGTAGTAGCTTGCTAACGAATATTCATTTTGCGCCCCGTTTCAGGGCAAAAAATGGTTATTCTGCCTGGATTTGCCGGAGAGGTCTTGATCAGTTTGGGAGAGATGCCTGGTTTTATGGGCAGCGGCGATGTCTTGAGCCCGAATCACGGGTGCCAGCCAATTAGCCACGAATTCCCGCTTGGCCCAGCCGATGTGTAACCCGCGATGCCCGTGCTCAGCCATTTTTTTCGTGTAGCGTTGTTGGTGAAGCCTGGTCCGATAAAGTTCTTTCCCTTCGGCAGTTAGATCTTGGGGCGTATTGAATCCAGCGGCACCGGCGGCCCGGGCGTGTTGGCCGTCAATGGTCCCCATAATTGTTGTCCCCGCAGTTAGAAAGAAAAGATCATATCGCGAGTAATAGTTATAAATACCAAATCCCGTCCGTTTAAGAGCCCGGGTCAGGTTGTAATCTGGAGCAATGGCCGGTGCTAACAAAATGGCGCTGGCAATCCGCCGATTGCGGGGCAAGGCTTCCAAAGTCAGAACAGCCTCACCCCCGCCCCCCGAATGACCAATAATATGCACTGGTCGGTCGGGATGCGCATCTTGATACTGGACGATTTTCTGGGCGATTTTCTGAGCCTCGTGCTGATTGCGGCTTTTTGCACGCAGGGTAATGGGGAAAAGCCACACTGGACCAGCCGTCCAGTCGTAGATTTCGATAGCCGATTCCACCCCACCGTCCACCAAGCCCTTGGCTATGTTTTCATTCAGCACGCTACGCCCTTCGATTCCGGGCAGAATGATCACGTACCCCTTTTCCAACCGCTCCGGCGTCCGTAGACGGGCCAGATTTCCACCGCAGCCGGCTACCAGAGAAGCAGGTAGAATTATGCTGAGAAGGCCCAACAGTTTTGACCGTACGCCCGGAAGGGCTCCCGCCAGATGGCCGAGAATTTTTGTGTGTTCCGTGTCCTTGCTTGGTGTTTCCATTTGGCTCAAGTCTGTATTTGGTGAATAGTTACGCGGGCTTGGTCTAAGTACGCGATATTAACCTTATCCGTGCCGGGGAACAACCTGCCCACGCCGGTCGGCTGAAAACAGGGCACAAATCATTATCTGTTTTCATCCGTCGACTTTTTGGGCGTTTTTCCGCTGGTCGGCATAATGATCGGCCATGGCCAGCCGCTTACTCATCGCGGGGTGGTCGTCGAACATGATTTCCTCCCAACGGGGTGGGTCAGGATCGGCCAGGTTGATTTTAATAAGTTTTTCAAATGCCCCTCTAAACGAGCCGGGATCATCCGTTAGCCGCAAGGCCTCCCAGTCGGCCTCTCGCTCGAAATGTCGGCTGATGCCGTTGGTGATTGCCCCAAATATCAGCGGGAAAACCGTGCTGATCAGCATTACCTGAGCAAAGGCGCCTACTCCACCGGCCCACTCCGCTCCGGTACCAGCATGGGGATTCAGCCGCCACCAGATCAACGTTACCAACAGGGAGCTTACAATTGCTGACATCGTGAGTGTCTTAAAGATGTGCCTGCGAATATGATGGCCAAGTTCGTGGGCGAACACCACGGCAATCTGATCAGTGCCGAATGATTCGAGTAACGTGTCAGCCAGGTACACCCGGCGGGTCGATCCCATGCCTGCCAACATGGCATTGGCTTTTTTAGTGTCCTTGCTTAATGCCAAGTCGTAAATCCCGGTGATCTTCATGCCTGCCTCGCCGGCCAATTTCTTCAATCGCTCTGCCAACTGGGGACGATCCAGCGGCTGAGCAGGGTAAAATAGGGGCAGAATCACCAACGGAAACAACTTGGCCAGCAGAATACTGAAGATCATCACGCCTGCCCAGACGTATACACCCCACAGCCAGCCGGCATACCAAAGGGCGGCATACAAGCCGACCAGGATCAAGCCTCCAATAATGACGCCAACCATCCAGCTTTTCAGCTGAAAGATAAACCAGTCCTTTGGCGTTTGATTACTAAGATTGAAACGATGTTCGAGCGTGTAACTGCTGTAATAATCCAGCGGCAGGTTGATCAACACGTTGAGCCCCAGCATGACGCCCGCAGCCAATAACAAACCGGCCCAGCGTGAGTCGATAAAGCCATCCAACCAGGATACGAAAGCCCCGGCCAAAACGCACCAGGCGATCCAATAAACCAATGAAAAAGCGATTCCACCAAGGTGCACGTGTCGTTTGGCCCGGTGATAGGCCTTGATCTGTTCCATGGGGGGGACATTTTCGATGGCAGCAGGGACTTCCCCGCCGCCGGCCGGTGTTTCATCCGGAATGGATTCCGTTGTTTGATTTTCCAATGGCTTTTGACTCATGGTTTTTGACGATCACTCCGTTTTGTTTTTTCTTCATCCGGGGCCGGCATCTTTTGCCGCAGCGCTTTTTGATATTCTTCCATCCGTTCCTGAATGGCCTTTTGCGCTTCGTTGACCCGGGATTGGAATTTACGCTCCACGTATTCCCGGGTAGTCAACGTCATTTTCATATTCCCCACATCCATCCGAAGAATTTGACCTTTTTTATCTACATAAATGGAAGTTATTGGCGGGGGCAGCCCTTCGCTGTCTTGCAATTTCCAAGCTTGGATACTTTGGCCTTTGGCCAGAATCTGTTGTTGGCCAACAACTTCCATGGTACGTAAAATCAGTCCCCGTCGATCATGTTCGTAAGTGGAAAAGGCATAAAGTTCCGGCGAATTCAGGTCCACAAGCCGAGGCAACAAGGACATCAAGGCCGCCGGCGCATAGGACTTCCCCACCTCGAGAACCTTGTCCTCCCGCTCCATGGTTTCCAGCTTCTTCGGGTATTCAATCAGCAGCTTATCTTTCTGGCGTACGGCGCTTTCTATGTCCAGCAGGACTTTTCGCTGAACACCGGTTCCCGGCGGCGTGAGCATCTGCATCCGGTATTCCCATTCCTCCTTCTTTAAGTCGGCGGAAAGGTACATGAGGTGGTTAAAATTGCTGATCCCCCCGTCATCTTCAAAAATCCAGTTCCAGTGATAAAGCCGCACTCCCTCGTGCCCCTGCACGTTCACCGGCTCTTCCTGCATACCCAAAAAACCGATTTCCTTCCCATTTCGCTTGATTAGCAGGTAAGTTTCTTTGAGAAGATGGTCGCTTAAATTTAATTTCTTTTCAGCGACGGACTGGATCAGCTTCTCTCCGCGATCCAGGGCTTTACGCATATGTTGTTCCTGCTGGGCAGTACGGCGGAATTCAAAACTTTGGACGATACGCTCAAAAGTTTTTGTGGCGATGCTACGATCTTCAAACGACGTGAGTAAAACCAGGGCGAAACATTCCCCGGGTTTTTCCTGAATAACCGCCTGTTGGTGGAGCCACTGCTTTTTTTTATCCTGCGTAAGAGAGACCGGTTCCCCAAAAGTGAAACAGACCGCCGACAGGGCAGCTTGTCGACCGGCAATACGGGTATTTTCTTGGGAGAGCAATTCTACATCGGCATATTGTTCCTTGAGATTGGTAATCAACTTATCGGTGATGATCCGGGCATCCGGGGGACGAGCGTCCTGGCTGAGACGAACGCTGAGGTACCAATCGTGTTGAGGCTGGTTGAAACGTACGATTTCATAATTGGCCGGCCCAAGCTTTTTCTTCTCCGGATCGCATGTGCTGCCCGCCGGTGGGCGGAGAGTAAAGCCAAAGCTTCCATCTATGTAGGCCTGATCCAGCTTGCCCTTGGCGGAAGGGCCGTCGGGTGAACTTGGTGTGTTCACTTGGGCCGATACCCAACACGAAAAGAGCGAAACGCCCAGTACAACAACCGCCTGCTGAATTCTCAAGACTGTTTTCCCCATTTTCATAAATACACCATCGTATGGTTTTGTTTCTCACTTATTACGGCTTGTTTGGACAGGCGAGCAACTGCCTCTTGAGACCGTCGTTCTCGCATAGCAACAAATCCCAGGACACCTCTTACTCTTCGGGACGCCTTATTGACTGATTATAATCAGTCAACAGCTTCAGGTTTATCGCCTGGCCGAATGTTCTGAAAAAACACATCGGTAGTCGCCTGACCAAAGTTGTTTGATGCCACGTTTATTGCTCTAATTCGCGACGAATGCCATTGGCGAATTCCAGGGCCAGCAGAAGATTTTCTTTTTCATCGAAATAAAAAGTAATTGGCGAGGGGGAATGATCACGGTACACACGGATCGCTGACGCCTCTCTTTCTTGCCCTGGCACGGATTTTCGGCCAACGGAGACCATCCGCCAATAGGTCCGGTCATGGGTGAAGGTTTCAATCGTGGCGAAGATCGCTTCCTTCTGTTGCGCATCGCGGGCCAGTAGGCCGGCCGCCACAAACAAAACCGGTTCACAGGCCAATCCTTCACCTGTCGCTAGCTTAGTTTGACTGGCTGATTGACCTTGAAGCATGCGCTCACGAATTATTTCGTTGCTGCCTGGACGCTTGATCTCGCTGTATTGCATGTCCGGCTGGCGATATTCCAGCTGGTACGCACTGAGATCATCGCGAATCAGCCAATTCTCCTGTTGCCGGGGCCTAGTCCCCCCAGCCTCGATGCTGCTGACCTTTGTTTCCATGGACCACCAGAGCCCATCTTTCGGTTCGGCGGCGATTCGTTGTGACACGTGCCCCAGGATCGTGTTGGAATACGTGATCCTGTAATCCCGGGTCTGCACGGTTTGTCTTGACCAGTAATGTGAAAGCCCTTTGGATTCGATCTCTTGTAGTAGTTTTTGACCTTGCTGCAGGGCGGCGGGTAACAACGGTGCGTAACTGTCTGCCTCTGCTTGGCCGATAATCCGCTGCATGTTTCTTGTTAGGAAGGGCTTCCCTTTCCCTTCACATCGGCCCACAAGCAGCAGGGCGGTGTTCGCATCCGTGGCGACAGATGCAACCATCAGCCATTTGTTAAGCTTGGCGGGAAATCCGTATTCAAACCAAGTTGCCTCCCGCTCTTGAATTTTTTGAGCCTGGGCTGGCACAGGCAGTTGATCCCTCTCAAATAAGGATAGGACATGATCCTCCACCAATTCCTGGGGGGTACGTTTGGCGGCCAGGGGTACGCGATGGATGGTGAGATACCAACTGTGTTGCCCTGTTCCGCCCATAAGGTTTACCTGCGGCAAGCCTTCCGTGTTGCTTTGCACCTCGGTTTTTGAGGGAATTTCCAATTTCAGGCCAGCCTTTTTCAGGGCCGAACTTGGCGACTCTGCCGACTTGGCTGGTAGCAGCTGAATATGTGAGCTGAGTTTTTCGATCAACAGATTATCCGCTCGTCCGGTGGAAAGGGTGGAGACAACTGCTAACCCCACGGCTTCACCGGCGGGCGAAACGCCGATCCGGGCTACAATCGGGATATTCCGCTGCCTTTTTACGATTCCTTCACCGCTTTTGTAAAGCTCTATGAATCTGTAATCAAACTCGATTGTGACGGACGGCAGGTTTCCTACCCGGCCGTCTGTTACGAAAACAGGCGGAGTAAATTGTCCAGGCCGCTTAATACTTTCAAGTACCGGCCTCAACCTGCTGTAAAGCAGGTTAAGTGTATCGGAAGGGAGATTGAGCCTGCCGGGACTCCCCGTAAACAGCATTAATATGCGTGCATTCTGTTGGTGGGTGGATTCTTTCAAAAGCGCAAGGATGCCTTCGCTCGAAAGTTGTTTGGAGGAAGGAACTGGCTCCCAACCGAGTGGCAGGCGGATTTGCAGCCGTTCATCAGCTATCAGTTGGGTTTCCCCGAAGTCCACGTGACCCTTGTAACGGATCAGTCCCCAAGCCAGAAAGACAGTGAGCAGCAACAGAAGGGTACTGGCCGCCAGCAACCATCGCGGCCGACCGGGACGTTTTAGAGAGTAAAGCTCAACCATGCAGCGGCATATTAGCGCCCGGAACCGATGAATGCAAACTTCCCCCAGTTTGCTAAGCCGGATGATCTGGGGGTATTGACGCGCTTTGGGCCATATCGTAGTATCGCTTTACTATCTCTGCTTTCCGGGCTGTAATTCCTTGTCTCGGCTTGGTTAAGGAGGTTTTGGGGTGTTTGGCAGCCCAGTCGGGCCACAGTGAAAGGTATTGCCTTGGGAGGCAAGTGGCGGCGCGGTGTCCTCATTGAGATTGTTATTAAGTTGAGAAGACGCATTTCAATGTTCGGCTGGGGCCGATGCTACTGGGGTCTTGTGCAACGGAGGTGAGAAAGTTGGAACTGTCTATTACCAGCCGTCGAGCGGAAATGACCGACTCCATGAAGGAGTATGCGGAAGAAAAGGTCCGCAAGCTGGATCGCTACTATGATCGGATAACTTCCACTGACGTGATCGTTGATCAAGAGTCCACTGAACAACACCGCGTGGAGATTGTGGTCCGCGCGGATCATAAACATACGTTTGTGGCGCACGTTGATGCCGGGGATTTTTATGAGGCCGTGGATTTGGTCATCGACAAGATCGGGCGCCAGTTGAGCACGCATAAAGATAAAGTGCGAAACCACAAGAAGAATCAGTAAGGCCGGCTGAGTGAGCAAAAATTGTTGAAGAAAAGGTCCTCGACCAGCATAATTCAAGCCGACTATATTGCCCTGTGAAGGTAGGACATCATGAAGTTATCTGATTTTTTTGTAATGGACGCGGTGATCCCGGACCTGCAGGCCACGGATCGGAACGGTGTAATTAACGAATTGGTGGAAAAGCTGGCAGACGCCTCCGGAATGGAGGATCAAGCATCAGCCATTGCCAAAGCCGTTATCCAAAGAGAGAACCAGGGAAGTACCGGGTTTGGGAAAGGGGTGGCTGTTCCCCACGTCAAGCATCCTGCGATCAAGAAGATATGTGCGACCATCGGGCGTTCCAGCAGCGGGGTGGATTTTGCCGCCTTGGATCGTTCGCCCGTGTACATCGTGGTACTCCTGCTTAGCCCGCCGGACAATCCGGACCAGCACCTGGCTTCCATGGAAAACATCTTCCGCCATTTGCAACGGGACAACTTTCGGCGTTTTCTCCGCCAGGCTTCTACCAAAGAAGAGATTGAGGATCTAATTAAAGAGGCGGATGAATTGCCCAATGGTTGACGCATCAGGTCGAAAGGGCAGCGTTAACTTTGCGGTTTTTTTAGAATAGAATGAGAGTGACTTGAATAACCAATCGTGTACCGTGACTGTTGCAAACCCTCAGGGTTTACATGCACGCCCGGTGATGCGGTTCGTCGATGTTGCCAACCAGTACGAGTCTCGCATCCAGGTGAAGAAGGGTGATTTTGTGGTGGATGGCAAAAATCCTATGGAAATGATGTTACTGGAGGCGTCCCAAGGGACTACGTTGGAACTTTTTGCGGACGGAAACGACGCCTCCC
>CAZMVS010000241.1:0-3618 GCA_964569525.1 uncultured Planctomycetales bacterium | reverse complement strand
CCCTCGGCGGCGCAAGCGAGTCACCGCATTTTTGATTCGTCGGCGATGGCGAATCATGTCCAGCCCCCCTTCCGTGGTCAATTCCTCCCTGCGTTCAGGAACCAAGGTGCATTGATCCGGCTGCAAGCGCGCGGCAATATCAACGATCGGCTTGGCCACGGACATTTCCATATTGAGCTTGACATTGACGATCTGCTTGAGCAATTCCGCATCACGATCGTTAATGTGGCGACGGTCCTCTCGAAGATGAAAGGTAATACCGTCCGCCCCGCCGAGCTGGGTTTCCACCGCCGCCCAGACCGGATCGGGCTCGTACGTCTTCCGAGCTTGGCGAACGGTGGCTACATGATCAATATTGACGCCTAATTGAGACATTAGAAGAACCTTACGGCCGGACCCACCCCGCAGAGCCCGGCCGCCAATATCGCTAAAAAGTTCAGTCGGAAATCCAATAACAATTTACAATAACAGGGCGTATTCTGTCAGGACCGGGGATAGGATTAATTACCCGCGATCTCGCTAGGACGCACAAAAGCAAGCCTTCGTTGTTCGACTTTGTACACGCCCTGGCTGACACTCTGGATCGCACCTTTGGGCACCAAGTAAATTTCAACCCGGCGGTTCTTGGCTTTGTCGCCACTAATGGGACGATATTTGCTGTAACCCATGACACCCATATGCCCCTCGGGCACACCATCTTCGGACAACATCTGCATAACCGCAATAGACCGGTGAACAGACAGGTGCCAGTTGGTCGGATGCTCGGCCAAGGTTTCCGGTTTAACAATCGGGGTAGTATCAGTATGCCCCACCACAATCACATCGAAACCTGTCGCCGCATCGGATTGGACGATCTCCGCAAATTTCTGTAAGGCGCCTTGGACATCTTCCGTATTTGCTAACTTGTCGCTGCCAAGCGGGAAGAGCAAATCCGCTTTCCATCGCACTGCACCCTTTTCAGAATCATATTCCACTAAATCGGGATGGTTTTCGGCGAACTGTTTGAGAGCACTATCCAACTGAGGCGGAAGGGCCGGCTTGATGATCTGAACACCAGTCTGGGGCTTTTTAGCCATCCCTTCTACAATGTCCTGGGCCTTGTTTAATGCATTGCGCAGATTCTCGTTCTCGGCAGTCAAGCTGGCAATAGTTTCACTTTTAGCCTCCAGTTGACCTTGCAATGAATCAATCTTCGTATCCTTCTGTGCCAACATAGCCCGGGCGTCCTGCAAATCCTGCTGGGTCTGCGACAGGGTTTCTTTCAAAGTCCGATGTGCCCGGTTCAGTTGGTCATACTTCTCTTGGCCGACACAACCGAAATTGGTCGCCAAGAATCCCATCGCCAACGTACCGATTATCCAATACCGTTTCATCGCGGCCTCCTTTACCATTGAGCACCCACGCGACACCCCGACCCGTGGAGTGGAGGGGAATCGCTTAAGCCGTCTATATCCCTTACGGCCGCGCTGTCATCCTAGAGTGCGGCCGCCCTTTTCGCCCTGTGAGTATCCACGCTCACAGGCTGAATTGCAAGAGGCGCCGGCCAACAAAACCACTTGAGCTTACAAATCCGGTCCGCTCGGAAATATAGCAGGCAGGGGAAATTGCGCGACCCGCCTCCACGCCACCACACGAACGGTTTAGAATACAGGCAATTTAACAGGTATTGGCAAATCCTCGATACGGGCCTTGAAGCCTTATTACCAAGGCTTCCGCCGCTCTATGCCCGCCCATGTCGCCAGGCCAGCAGCCGCCAAGAGGCAGCAACCGGCCTGTGAAAAATTCGCAAGTTTAGCCTTGTACATAAACTCAGGCTGCGTCGGCGTCGGCTTCACCAAGGCAAGCCTCGATATCCGCTTCCGGTGAACCGATCGGCTTAATATTGAACTTATCCACCAATACGCCCAGCACGTCCGGGGTCAGAAAGGCGGGCAATGAGGGGCCCAGGCGAATGTCCCGAATGCCCAGATATAACAGCGAAAGCAGGATGCAAACCGCCTTCTGCTCGTACCAACTGAGAACCAGCGATAGAGGTAAATCGTTTACTTCGCAGTCAAAAGCCTCCGCCAGGGCCGAAGCAACCTTGATCGCAGAGTAAGCATCGTTGCACTGTCCGACGTCCAGCAAACGGGGAATCCCGCCGATGTCACCGAAATTTTGCTTGTTGAAACGGAATTTGCCACAGGCCAGGGTCATGATCACGCAATCATTGGGTACTTCCCGGGCAAAACGGGAGTAATAATCCCGATCGTTTTTATGCCCGTCGCAACCACCCACGAGGAAGAAATGGCGGAGCTGTCCATTTTTGACCGCCTTGATAACTTTGTCCGCAACTCCCAGGGTGGCGTTATGACCGAAGCCTACGGTAATGGTTTGCTCTGGTGCGTCTTTTTTAAAGCCATCACACTGCCGGGCCGCTTCGATAACGGGCGTAAAATCACGATTGCTGATATGCGTTACGCCCGGCCAGGCCACCAGGCCGGTGGTAAACATTCGATCCTGGTAGCTTGCCTTTGGCTTCTGGATGCAATTCGTGGTCATGACGATCGGGCCGGGAAACTGCTCGAACTCCTTCTGCTGTGTATGCCAGGCACCGCCGTAATTACCAACCAGGTGTGAATATTTCTTCAGCTCCGGATACGCATTGGCGGGCAGCATCTCGCAGTGGGTATAGACGTTGATGCCGGTGCCTTGCGTCTGCTGCAACAGTGCTTCCAGGTCCTTCAAATCATGCCCGGAAATTAAGATGGCCTTCCCTTTGACCGGCGTAACGCGAACAGCGGTAGGTTCGGGATGACCGTAGGTCCCAGTGTTGGCCCGATCCAGCAGTTCCATCACCTGCAGGTTAATTTCGCCGCAGCGCATATTCATATTCAACAGCTCGTCGGCCAACGTGTCTTCACGAGTTAGAAAATCCAGGGCTTCATGGAAAAAAGCATAGACAGCCTCGTCTTGCTGTCCCAGGATTTGAGCGTGATCAGCATAAGCTGCCATGCCTTTGAGCCCGGAAGTCAATAATTGCTCAAGGCCGGCGGCGTCCGCGCCTCGCTTTTCAATAAGTTTTTCAAGGCCGACCTCTTCGCCCTGCTGGACGAGACTTTGCAAATCGCCGACGGGCTTCCAAGCTGCCGGCCCGCCGAGTTCTTCCGGTTCACAACCCGCGCGCTGACAAGCTTCCAGGTAAAGTTTTTTGGCTTGTTCCTTCATCGCGTCGGCTTGTAGGAGCATCTGCTGCAAACGGTCCGGCGAAAAGTTGACATTGGTCACGGTGGTAAAAAGAGCCTTGATCACGAATACGTCAATTTCACGATCCCGAATCCCTGCTTGGGCCGCCCGGTGGGCGTACATGCTGATTCCCTTGATTGCATGAATCAAAAGATCCTGTAAAGCCGCCACTTCCGGTTTTTTTCCACAAACACCGGCCCTGGTGCAAGCAATACCCTTGGCTGCTTCTTCACACTGATAACAAAACATTCGACATACCTCCTTAAAAAATTTCTGCTTATGTCTTTCGAATCATAGGCGCCGCCTTACAGGCCGACCTTTTATCTTTTTTGAGCGCTTTTAATCTTGCCTCGCGTGGAGACGACGATGTCATGGATGGCGATACCACTGCCC
>CAZMVS010000240.1:0-9973 GCA_964569525.1 uncultured Planctomycetales bacterium | reverse complement strand
GAAGCGAGACATAGCTATTCACTCTCCCAATACAATCAGCTGTCGGATAAGTCCCTGGACGCCCCGGTCATTTCGCCCGCTTCATTTGTCGCCATCTCCGCGGGCTCACGTCGAGTTCGCGCTCTTGTACGTTGCTCAAGGCCGGCCATGGACACCAGTCGCTCGCAGGTTTTAACACAGTCAGCCGCAAAGCCGTCGATGCGATTGCGGAATAAAGCGTGTGCCGTCAGCGCCGGAATGGCGATCAAAATGCCCCAGAAAGTAGTTACCAAAGCGACGGAAATATCGCCGGCCAGCTTGCCCGCATCAGGCATGCCCCCACCGGCAGCGAAAATCCGACTGAACGCATGAATCATTCCGTACACCGTGCCCAACAATCCGATCATCGGACTGACGTTGCCAATGACGTTGAGATATTCAATACGGCGAAACAGATGCGTGGCCTTTTCTTCAACCACTTCATCAATCGCCGCCCGGGCATTATCCCGACCGTCCGACAATCCGGATAAACCGGCATGGGCGGCCCGGCCCAGCATGGTCTCGTTCTGACCGGTGACCGACAGGATTTTTTTGAACTGGCCCTGCTTGGCGGCCACCAACAGGGCCTGGGCCAGGCTCTGCGGCGTATGCACCGACGCCCGTACCGTCAACAGATAATGTAATGTCAGGGCGATGGTGACCACGGAAAGAGGGATCAACACGAACAAGGTGATCCAACCGCCTTGCAGAACAAAATGTTCCAGGATGGAAATAGAGGACATCTCGTTTCCCGGTGCGGGTCCATTGTTACTTAGGCCTTGGGCCAAAGGCCAAATGACGCTGATTTGATGAGTCATAAAGGTTCAATCCTTATAAAGTTCCGCCCCGATTCACGAATCACCGTTCGAGGCCGCTTTTATCTCTGCCAATCCCTGGCCGGCTTTATTGGCCCAGGGATCAGCCTCGGGATACCTGCGGATCAGCTCCGACCATAGCCGCTCCGCCTTGCGATCTTGGTCCGCTTGCCGATAAAGCAAACCTGCCCGGTACAAACACTCCGGCGCCAACGCGTGGGCGGGATAATGAATTACCACCCGCATAAAGGCTAATCCCGACCGACGCACATTCACTTCATCAGCACCCGCTTTGCTGGATTGCTGACTTTTACCGGCAAGGGCTCGACCCTTCCAGTAGAACAACACGGGCAATGCGTCCGATGTTCTGCCGCCTTTATCCATTCGGACGGCGATACGCCGAAGGGCTTCCTCGTATCGTTTTTCCTGCACCAGAATATCAATGTCCCCGGCTACCTTTTTAGCTTTTTCCTGCCCGCTTTTGCTTTTTGTTGGGGGGTTTGGCTTATTTATATTCAGCGTCGGATGTTCATTTTTCTCGCTTGGTTGTGAGGCAGGGACCGAACCCGTCGAAGACGACGATGAACCCTCATGATCACCGTCAGGCCACTCCCGCAGCCATTTCGCCAGGGCAACGCCGATTTTATCTTTTTTATGTTGTTCAATCGCTCGGATTACCATCTCCCGTGCCGGCTCGAGAAATTCAGAATCCGCCGCGGGCATATTCGTCGGCCGCAAACTTTTCAAACAGGCGGGCATAAGCACCACAATATCCAGATATTCTTTCACCGCCGCGTCGAATTGCCCTTCGCGATCCAGAACGCCGACCATTCGACACTTGGCCAGCAATCGGCGATCAAGATGCCGGTTGTCCTCGGAATGATTAAGCTTTTGCCAACCGGGAGAGGAACTTAATTCCTTAATCGCTTTGCGATAGGCATTGATTGCCTGGTGTAATTGGCTATTGCGTTGTTTCCTTTCCCCCTCGTTAAACTCCGTCCATCCCAACACTTGCAAATACTTGATACGTTCAATCGGCTGGGAGGTGACCCGGGCGGTATGCAATCGGTAATACAATCGGCCGTTGTTTAATTCGATGATTTTTACCCCGATCATCGGACGCCGATCACGAACCTTGACCACGTCCGCCCGAACCATGGCCGACAACATCATCATGCTGAACAAGCAAACACAGAGATATCGAAAAAACGTTTTGCGAATCATAAGCGCCTATCCGGGCCGTTTTCGCCTACGGCCGACTCTCGACGAATCGATAATGCCCGCCATGCTCCTTGGCGATATTGGTTAAAAGTGTCTTCGATTTCGGGGACGGATCGAATCCAATAACGGTAATTTTCGCCCGCTTATCGCTATTCAATTGCCGCAAGGTATTATTTAGCTCTTTCTGCAGATCAGGGTAATCCCCGTCCGTCAAAAAATAAATCAGCTCCGGTTGACAGGCGAACGCCCGTTTCATCGCCTCAATCGGGTCGGCCTTTCCCGGCTGAGGAATCCCGTTAATCGTATCGGTGAAGTGGATAGCCATCTGCTTGTATCGTTGCAACGCCGGCACTAACCGAGCAGGACTGAATTCAACAATCCGCCGCGGCTTGGCCAAAACAATGTGGAATTGCTGCGTGGGCAACAGCGAGCGGACCGACCGATGCATCTCGTGAATGA
The DNA here is from genome assembly GCA_964569525.1 of uncultured Planctomycetales bacterium. GTDB lineage: Bacteria > Planctomycetota > Phycisphaerae > UBA1845 > PWPN01 > JAAYCU01. The sequence continues at coordinate 7,460 of CAZMVS010000240.1, read as the reverse complement.
TATTCTCAATATAGATCAACAATGACGCGGATACATCCACCACATAGACCACGCGATGCGCGTTCCCGGACTGTCCGAACAGGCTGGTCACCGGCCCCTCGTCCATCACCGAACTGAGTGTTTGCGCGGTCAACGAAGCCGGTGTCTCCTTTGAGGAATCCGCAAACATGCCCGTCAGCAACGGCTCATCAAGCGTGATCTCCACTTGGGGTACTTCGCTCAGGGAATCGGCAGTTTCCCATTTGACATCAGCCTGTTGACGCCGTTCCAACTTCAGGGGAACGCTGGCCCGGGTAAACTGGTTGCCGGCCGTATCCCCCAGACGTGCCTCTGGAATGATATTTTTACGCACTGCCGGTTCCTCGCGAAAAACCGTCGAAAATAACAGCAGGAAAATCATCCCATGCAAGCCCAGCGAGGCGATCCAGGCAAAAGGCTGTGAGCTGAGCCACTGGCCCAGCCACGACTGCCGCGACCGTTGCAGGATCGTCCTTTGTGTGCGGGCGGAATTTTTCATAATAGTCGCCGTTCAGGTCGTTCCATGCCGGTCAAGACGTTTCGTCTGTGAACAAGGGGTACGGTGGTTTTGAAGTGTATTTTCCAGGCCCATGCGCGTCAAATGATGAAGCCTGCCGGTAATTATGTTAGGCTACTACCCTGATAAGCTTCTGAAACGCTGGTTTAACCCGGGATCGATTGTATGATTACTTCCAAATTGAAAAACACGTGGCGAAAATTGGTGGTCGTATTGATATGTCTCGCACCGGCTACGGGTGAGGCGGTAACAACCTCTCAGCCGGCCGAAACTATGCCCGCATCTTGCTCATCAACAAAACCCGCTTCAGCAGCAGCACATTTGAAGATCGACCGAAATATGTGGGCCGCCTGCCGACAACTCGAATCCCCGCTGCAACGCTCCGCCGCTCACCTGTCGGCGGCAAACTGGCTGCTGGCGGTTCCACCTGCTGAACCCGCTACGCGCTGGGTGCTGGATATGCGCTCAGCTCGGGATGTTCAACAAATCGCAGAAGCGGGCCAACTGGCGAATCAACATCTCCGTCAGGCCCGTAAAGCCCTCAAGCTGGCCCGTAAAAAGCAAACCTCCCGGGATGAAAAACGACGACGTTACGAACTGGAAATTATCCTCGATACCCTTCAGCCGTTTGCCGACGTGTGGAACAGTGCCTTCTTAAAGCCGCAGGAAAAGGCGTACAAGGATGCCTTTCAACAGGCCGCCTATGATTTAGCCATCTCCCGTGAAGCGGAACAGGCCATAATGGCCGACGCCGCCATGCTGTGGCAGGCCTTTTGCTGGAAACAGATCGGCCAGCAGGAACAGGCCCTGCGCATCCTCCCTGAAGCATTGGCCAAACCCGAGTTTCCCGAATACGGCCTGCTCAGTCGGCTAATACGTTGTCAGTTGTTGGCCCAGCGGGATCAAAATGCCGCTGCCCTTGCCTTGGCTATCCGTATTGGTGAAGTATGCAAGGAATGGTGGTCAGATCTAGAGAACACCAAACAGGCCACCCAAGCCCGTGCGACGGCTATACGCGTGCAAATAGGCATCGCTCAAAAATGGTTAAAACAATTGCAACAAGAGAATTCCCCGCAGGCAAAGGACATACAGGAAATCTTGAATGTTCTGCAAGAGCGTTCCCAAACGCTCGACACGGATGAAATGTTCACCCTGACGCAGGCCATTCCAATCATTATCCAACATGCCGCAATCGATAAAGCCATCGCTGGGGAAGTGCCCGCTTTGAAACCTGCTACCCGAACCGCCCCTGCAAAGATGTCTTCCCAGCCCGCGGGTCGGAAAGCTCCCTCTTCCTCGCCTGCATCCATGCCGACGAGTCGGCCTGTTCCGCGGACCTCCACCGCGCCCGTTCCCAATTAATAATGCCCAAAGTTCCCCGTTTCCGGTCTTAGTAAATTTGCTACATGCATATTTTCGAACAGGCTTACGGCAAACCGATCCCTGCTCCGCTACCTTTTTCTTTGTCGGTAAGATAGTGTTGCTTAACGCTGAAACCGCGATCCAGCAGGTCCTGTTCGGGCAGATTCAACTTACTCGCCGCCATCCCTGTATTGATCTGAATACTCTTTCGTGGAAAGATCGCGGTAATCTCGGTCAATTCCTCTTTGTCCACCGTATGTACCCGGACGGGCAAATTTAATTCCCGATCGATATAGAAGTGGACAGCCGCGTAACGCTTGGCCAATTCCGTACCCTCTCGCGGTGTGCATTCCAAATGATCCACCTTCTTATCTTTATCTTTTTCCGGCGGTATCAACTTCACGGAGAAATGACGCAGAATATCCTTCTTCTTTTGCCCGAAGGGCAGGGGAAATGGCCCCTGACCGATCCGAAACGCCTCGCAGGGCTCGCCCGGCCGAACCACCTGCCGCTTGACAATCTGCCGGGTCCGTTCGCTGGCTTCGATATACCATTCACCATCAAAAACGTGCCATTTCTTCAGGTCGGATTCAAGGGCGTCATGTTGAAACCGGTCGAAACAAATAAAAAATCGGGGATTCGGCTCAGCCTTCATGAAACGTAAGATCCCTCCGTATTTTTGTACACTTTCCAGGGCGAGATCTTTCTTCATGTACAAAATCTTTGACTTGATGTTCTGGATTTTCTCCCCTTGTCGTTCCAGCCGATCCAGGATGGCCTCTATCTTGGGATCGGCTTTCACCGGCCGAGTGGCCGGCGCGGTTGTCGTGACCGGTTGCGAGGCAGACTGCGCTGCCGCAATCGCAACAAACCATAAACTTATTAAGCCGGTCAATAAAAATGATTCCACAATTTTCTTCATCAATATATCCTTCCCTCTGTTTGTTTGACTGGCTTATTCTAAAGACGTATGCACGGCCCAACAAGTTCACTTGTAATTCATGGTCAAATAAGCGGAAATTCCCATACCCGTGCTGGTTTTGACCCTGTCGGGCGGGTACTATATCCTTGGATTTATAACCTGCCCCGTGCTTTTTAGAGAGTAAAAGAGCGGGGGCCTGCCTGTTTCGCTTCAGGATTGTAATCCGGGATGTCGTATGCGTGAAACTACCGAATTTGATCGACTGCGGGGAATCGTGGGAGGATTCGAACCGGGCACAGTCTGCCTGGTCGGTGCGGGACCAGGCGATGGAGCCTTGGTTTCCGTACGCGGGGCGGCCCGGCTGATGCAGTGTGACGTCGTCGTGCATGACGAATTTGTTTCCCCCTCATTGTTGGAATTCCCCCGCCTCGACGTTCGGCGCTTGCCGGTCAGCAAGGGCAACGGACGGCAGGTCGCTTCCCAGGATCACATTAACGGGACTTTGCTCCGCCTTGCTAAAGAAAACAAACGGGTCGTTCGGCTGATACATGGAGATGCCTTCCTGTTCGGCTCCGGGGGCCAGGAAAGTTACTACTTGGCTTCTAATGGGATTCCTTTTGAAGTCGTTCCCGGTATCCCTGCGGAAGTGGGGGGTGCGGTTACTGCGGGAATCCCCCTCATCTTTCCAAATCAGTCCAGTTCGGTGGCTATGGCCGGCACTTTTGACCAGGCTCAGTCATATGATTTCCAAGCATTATCTCGCATGGAGACCATTGTCTTCCCCCTGCAAAAACAGGACCTTGTCGCTAATTGTAAAGGGCTGCTTGAGGCCGGTATGGATCCATCCACGCCGGCGGCCGTGATCCACTGGGGAACCTGCCCTCGACAGCGGACCGTCACGGGAACTTTGCAAAATATTGCGGAATGTGCTGCCGCTGAGCATGTCTCTTTCCCGGGCTTTCTGGTTATCGGTTCTGTAGTTCAATTAAGCAGAAAGATCGACTGGTTCGAAAACCGACCCTTGCATGGAAAAACTGTCGTCGTAACTCGTATGGAACACGAGGCCGCCGACCTGGCTTCTCCGCTGCAGTTTCTGGGTGCGGATGTTATTGTGGAGCCGACTATCCAGTTGGCTTCCATTACCAATTATGGTCACGTGGATCATGCCTTGCAGAATCTGGCCGATTATGACTGGTTGGTGTTGACCAGCAAAAACGGTGTGGACGCTTTGTTTAGTCGCTTGGAACAACTCGGCAAAGACGCCCGCTGGCTGGCAGCCGTCAAAATCGCCGTGGTTGGCTCGGGAACCGCCGCCGGCCTCGAAAAATACGCCATCAAGCCTGATCTAATCCCACCGGAAGCGGTAGGGGAATCATTGGCCGAGACCCTGATAAAACAAGGAATTGCCAAGAAAAAAGTGTTGCTTTTACGAGCGGATATTGCCCGCAGCAGGCTGCCCGCCCAGTTGAACGAAGCAGGGGCCAAATGTGACGATTTGCCCATTTATCGAACGATAAGCCCGCGAAAATTATCCCAGGATTTCCTATATCGCCTGGAACATGATCAGATCGATTGGATTACCTTCACTAGTCCCTCCACTTTCTCAAACTTACTGAATCTCTTGGGAAGAAAACGAGGACACAAACTGTGGTCCTGCCAGTTGGCCAGTATCGGTCCGGTGACCACCCGAGCTATTCGCGAGGCAGGCTTCATGGAAGCCACCGAGGCCAGCCCCCACGATATTAATGGCTTGGTGGCGGCCCTTCGATCTATTCAAGCCCAATGAGCGAATAAAATAAATTGAATTTCTCCCATTGGCGATTGATGTTGTAAGTTGGGGGATGGAAGTTGTTTTGAAATTGGTTGGAAAGGCTGTTAAAAAATAAAATGAGTTTGAGCTATCGCATTATCAGTATCGGGACCTTGAGTCATAACCGTTTCTGGAACGAAAATGCCCAGAAACGAACCGCCCATGCCACTACAACGCTGATTCAGGACGGCGATGAATTAATCCTCGTGGATCCTTCTCTGCCGGCCAAACTATTGACTCATTTCTTGGATGAACGGGCCGGGCTGGCTCCGGATCGCATTACCACCGTTTTCCTGACTAGTTATCGCCCCGTGCATCGCCGCTCGCTGCCTGTTTTCGAAAAGGCCCGTTGGTTGATGCACGAACCGGAAATCCAGGCCGTGGAGCGACACCTGGAGGAAATGGAGGCCCACGCAGCAGACAGCGGCGAACTTGAACAGGTCGATCGCCTGGTCAGTGATGAAAAAAGTCTGTTGGAGCGTATCCAGCCGGCTGAAGAAAAAATAACGCCCCATGCGCATTTATTTCCACTAAAAGGTATTACCCCGGGATCCGCGGGTCTTTTATTGGCTTTTTCAGCCAGAACTGTCATGATTGTAGGTGACGCCGTGGTAACCCGTGAATATTATGAAGCAGGGCAGGTGTTTGAGCAGGTGGCCGATGTCAATGAAGCGCGTAAATCGTTTATGGACATCATGGAGGTGGCCGACGAAATCGTCCCCGGGCATGATAATGCCTTTTGCGTTGCCGGGCGGAATGGCCCATGAATAATTTGCCCTAAACTCGTATTTGTCTTTTTGTCAAGTCTCGACGTAGATTGGAAACTGCCCATATTCAAGGGCAAAAGTGGCGAATGAATGAGGACGCTTGACACTCTACAGGCAGCTGGGTAGTCTCAAAACCCGGCAAACGGAGCGAATACCATGGAAATCCGTATGGACCTTGCTCGCATCATCGTTAGTGAAACCAGCGAGCAGCAGATTATCGTCCTGCGGGAACGCGATGGTGACCGCCAGTTCCCAATTGTTATCGGGAGATCCGAGGCGGATGCGATCAATCGGCGCGTAAGAGATATTGTCACTCCCCGGCCCTTGACGCATGACCTGTTAGCCAACGTCATTGAAGATCTGGATGGCGAACTGGAAAAAATCGTTATCCACGATTTGCGGGACCACGTTTTTTACGCCAAATTAGTGATCCGCCATAACGGAAAGTTGACCGAGGTGGATTCCCGGCCTTCCGATGCGATTGCCCTGGGAGTGGCGGGCGAAACGCCGATTTATGTGGACGACAGTGTCTTGGACCAAGTGTGTGAAACGCCTGAGGATTAAATAGGCAGATTGATTATGACCGACGAGGTAATGGTGGACGCGACGGGTACCGACAATGAGCTAACGGTTGGCTTGGAGCAATTCTGCAAAAACTGTCAAACCCATTGGCCTGCCGATCAGCCCAAACCGCAACTCGTAACCCGGGCTCCTGGACGGCTCGATTGCATGGGCGGAATGGCCGATTTCAGCGGTTCCTTGGCCCTGCAGATGCCCATTGATCGCGGTGTATATGTAGCTGCCGGCCAACGCGAAGATCAGTGCATCCGCGTGCATTCCATCAATGGTGAACTCGGTGGAGAGCCTTCCGTTTTTGAATGGCCGTTGTCCAGCTTTTATCAATCCGATGGACAAATCGTTACCGCCGCACAGTTTGCCAAACTCTTCGAGGAATGTCCTTGGTGCGCCAATGTCGGCGGCGTTTTTTATACCCTTCTGGAGTCCGGCGATGTTCCCCATTTCGCCGGCGGTGTGAACCTCCTGCTACAGTCCAATGTTCCCTTCGGGATGGGATTGGCCGCTTCATCCGCCATACAAGTCGCCACCGCAAAGGCCTTGGCCGAACTCTTTGGTTCGGAATTGCCCGCCCAAATCCTCAATAATGCTTGCCGAAAAGCGGACCTCGAAGTGGCCGGCGCGCTGCCCGGTTTGGTCAGCCATTTGACTTGCCTCTCCGGCGAACAAAACGCGCTTCTCCAAATCCGTTGTCAGCCCAATGATGTTTTGGGTACGCTTTCCCTGCCCGAGGGCGTAACCATTTGTGCAATCTGCTCAGGCATGCGCGCTCCAATTTATGCCCGGCGATATGAAGAAAATCGGGCGACTTCTTTAATCGGTCTGTTTCTGATCGAGCGAATTTTGCACGTGTCCGGGGCTACCGGCGACCCGGTGGGCGGTTATTTGGCCAATATCTCTCCCAGCGAATACACCCGGCGGTTCCGCAATGAACTGCCCGTCAAACTCCGAGGCCGGGATTTTATCGATTACTTTGGTCAGCCCGAAGAGTTGGAATGCACCGTCGATCCCGCTAAAGTGTACAAGATACGCTCGCGCATCGAACATCACATTTACGAAAACGATCGAACCCATCGGTTCCTTGAGCGATTAGCCCGCTCCCGGCGAACCGGCGAACGTGACGCCCTCGCCGAAGCCGGCGAAACGATGTATGCCTCCCATTGGAGTTACGGCCAACGCTGCGGGGCCGGCAGTATCGAAACCGACGTTCTCGTTAACCTCATTCGTGAACGTGGCGCATCCCAAGGCCTGTTCGGTGCTAAAGTGACCGCCGGCGGCTGTGGAGGAACGGTTGCCGTGTTGATGGCGGATAATCCCAATACACACAATGTTTTGAATGAAGTGTGCGAAGCTTACGCCCAAAAAACAGGCCAAACACCAACTTTGTTGTGTGGTAGCTCCCCCGGAGCAATGATTTTCGATCATCATCGCTTGGATTGAAAATCAAACTGAATTATTCATTGCCTGTCCCCGCGACCATATCTAAAA
>CAZMVS010000239.1:0-20271 GCA_964569525.1 uncultured Planctomycetales bacterium | reverse complement strand
CGGCCAGTCGCCGGAGAAAAAGCGGAGCCTGACCTTGGACGATCTGGCCACCCTGCGGGAATGGGACAGCGAACTTGACGGGCATCCCAATCCGGCAGAGGGATTCCCCTTCTTTGATGCAGCCACCGGCTCGTTGGGCCAAGGGCTATCCGTCGGTGCCGGCCTGGGACTGGCGGCTCGACTCAACAAGATCAACAAACGCATCTTCGTGCTGATTGGTGACGGTGAGTCTCGTGAAGGCCAAATCTGGGAAGCTTTGGACTTTATCAAGGACAAAAATCTGACACACGTGGTTCCTATCTTCAACTGCAACGGGCAAGGGCAGGCGGATTACGTTTCCGCTCAGCAGTCCGCGGACGTGATGGAGAAGAAACTGCAGGCCTTCGGTTACGCAGTCGCTAAAATCGATGGGCATGACCTTGACGTGATTCGCAAGACGCTCAAACAGGTTGGCCAAGGTGATCAGCCAACAGCCATCGTAGCCCAGACCACCAAGGGCTGGGGCGTGGATGATTTGCAAGCGCATACCAATCACGGTAAGCCCCTGCCGGAAGACAAGGTCGCCAGTGCCGAGGCCAGTCTGGACCGTACCGCCAAGGAACTGAATATCACCGACGACGGTCAAAAGCCGACTCCTCAGCCGCCGAAGTCATTTGATGGATTGAAAAAGAACAACAAGATCACTATCGAACCTTTCGACGAGGCCCTGAAAAAAGCGGGCATGGCGGATGCGGTGGAAAGCAAAAATAAGCTGTCCACACGCAAAGCCTTCGGTGCGGCGCTGGCAGCTTTAGGTCGGGCTGATAAACGTATCGTGTCTTTGGATGGGGACGTTAGCAATTCGACGTTTTCCAAGGTATTCGGGGATGAATTTCCGGATCGTTTCTTTGAATGCAAAATCGCCGAGCAGAACATGATCTCTGCTGCGGCGGGATTATATGCCGGCGGGATGATTCCTTTTGCCAGCAGTTTCGCCAAGTTCCTCGCCCGCGGTTATGACCAGTTGGAAATGGCGGCCATTACCCGGGCAAACATCAACCTGGTCGGCTCGCATGCCGGCGTGTCGCTCGGTGCGGACGGCCCCAGCCAGATGAGCTTGCCGGACATGGCCTACTTCCGCAGCTATACCAAGGCGGACGACGGGCGGGGTAATCCAGCGGCAACAGTGTTGCATCCTTCCGATGCCGTCTCCTGTTACAAGCTGACCGAATTGGCGGCCAACACGCAAAACATCTGCTACCTGCGGGTTCATCGGCCTGAGGTTCCGCTGCTTTATGATTACAACGAGACGTTCGAGATCGGCGGTTCAAAACAACTGGCCGAGGGCGACAAACTGACTATCGTGTCCAGTGGTTACATGGTGCACGTGGTCATGAAAGCCCTGAAGGAACTGGAAGCGGCGGGTATCAAGTGCAACCTGTTCGATGCATATAGCTTACCTCTTGACACCGATCCGATTTTCGCCGCAGCCGGCAAGACCAATAACATGATCCTCGCGGTGGAAGACAACTTCACCGGCGGGTTCGGCAGTGCATTGGCAGAAGATGCCGTAGAGAAGGGTGATATCCGAGTAGCCGCTATGACTTGTCCGCGGATTCCCAAGTCCGGCAAGACCGGCGACATCATCTTGGAACGCTTGGGCCTCGGTCCGCAGGACGTGGTCAAAAAGGTCAAGTCGCTGGTCGGCTAGAGCAAGCTCTTTCTATATGTAGCGGTTGTAAAGCCATAAAAAGGCTTGTGCGAAGCTTTTGCGGTTCCCAAGCCGCTATACAAAAAGTGGAATTGCTATAGAACGACGGGCCATGTTCGTTACGAAAAAACTACGGGCCGCTTCTGGAAAATCCCGGAGGCGGCCTGTATTTTTATTCTGTTTGCCAATTTTCACTTATGAAATGAATGTTATTTCACCATCGGCCGATTACAGTCGGACTATCAGTCGGCAACATGGAAACTGCATTTGTCGGCCGAATCCGTTATAATGAAAGAAAGCGGTCCCGGCCGTTGCGGCGGTTGGAATCGCCCTTCCTTATCGGGTCACGCTGATTGTATCCTGGAATAGTAACAATACCTTGAGGAGAACCCAACGTCGATGTTCGATCGGCAACGAATTCGTAATTTTGGCATTGTAGCCCATATTGACCATGGAAAAAGCACCTTGGCTGACCGGTTGTTGGTAGCCACGAAGGCGGTAGAGATTCGCGATTTCCGTGACCAGTTCTTGGACGATATGGACTTGGAACGAGAGATGGGTATCACCATCAAGGCCAACCGGGCAACCATCTTCCCTGAATACGCCGGCCACAAGTACATGCTGAACCTGATCGACACGCCGGGCCACGTGGACTTTCATTATGAGGTGTCGCGGGCGATGGCTGCGTGCGAAGGCGTGTTGCTGCTGGTCGATGCGGTACAAGGCGTTCAGGCCCAGACGGTGGCCAATGCTTTTTTGGCCCTGGAACACGATCTGGAGATCATCCCCGTCATTAACAAGATTGACTTGCCTCACGCCTGCCCGGAAGACGTGGCCCTTGAGCTGGAGCACATTCTTGGCTTGCCGGCAGAGTCAGCAGTTTTCACGTCAGCCAAGACCGGGCAGGGCATCGATGAATTGTTCAAGGCCATTATCGAACGCGTCCCTCCGCCGGAAGATAAGGTTGATCAACCGCTCAAGGCCCTGGTTTATGACGCCAAGCCGGATGTCCATCGCGGAGTAGTGTGTCATATTCGTATCAAAGAAGGCACTTTGCGCAAAGGAGACAAGATTCTCCTGATGGCAGCCCAACGGGATTACAACGTGGGAGAAATCGGCAAGTTTAGGCCAAAGCCTACACCGGAAGACAGTATGTCGGCTGGTGAGGTCGGTTATATGGTGGCAGGCATCAAAACGCTGCACGACGTCAACATCGGAGACACTGTTACGCTGGAAAACAACCGAACCGACAAGCCCCTGCCCGGTTATCAGCCGCCGCAGCGTATGGTGTTTTGTGATTTTTATCCCGGCCCGATGACCGAATCAAACCGTCTGCGCAGCGCCTTGGAACAGCTCTGGTTGAATGACAGCTCCTTTTCTTTTGATCCGGTACACAGTAAGGCGTTGGGCTTCGGTTTTCGGTGTGGCTTCCTGGGATTACTACACATGAAAATCATCCAGGAACGATTAGAACGGGAAAGCGATATCGACGTGGTGCAGACAGCCCCCACGGTCAGTTATGAAGTATTAAGCAAAGACGGCACAGTCAAGGAAATCGAATCGCCCAGCGAACTACCAGACCCATCCAATATTGAGGAAATCCGCGAGCCTTTTATCGATACCAACCTGATCATCCCCAGCGAAAATATCGGTGCGATCATGAAAATCGCTGAGGAACGAAGGGGGGCATATAAAAAAACCGAATACCTCTCCACCCAACGAGTGATGCTCACTTACGAGTTTCCTCTATCGGAGATTATTTTCGATTTCTACGATCGGTTGAAAGCGGCGACCAAGGGTTACGGGACCATGGATTACGAACTGGCAGGCTATCGAGCGGACAATCTTGTTCGTCTGGAAATCTTGGTCAACGGGGTGCCGGTCGATGCTTTGTCAGTCATTGTACACCGAGAGAAAGCCCAAGCCCGCGGCCGATCATTGATCCGCCGACTGAAGACGGAAATCTCTCGGCATATGTTTGAGATTCCCCTACAGGCAGCCATCGGCAATAAGGTCATCGCCAGAGAAACCATCCAGGCTATGCGTAAAAACGTGACCGCCAAGTGTTACGGCGGCGACGTGACCCGTAAGCGCAAGTTATTAGAAAAGCAAAAAGAGGGCAAAAAGCGGATGAAAACTGTCGGCCAGGTGACCATTCCCCAAGAGGCTTTCATGTCTGTACTGGATCCCGGGGACGAAAATTAATTATCTCGAACCAACGAGTACTTTTGCGAAATCGGGTCGCCTTTCCTATACTCCTTCCTTAATTCGCCGCATTGGGAAAAAGAGACTCCTCCATGTCAATCAGGATCCTTATAGAGGTATCACTATGTCCGTCTTCCGCCAAAATTGCTTATCGTCGAAAACATCAACTGCCCTGTTGGCATTGGCCTTTTTCTTGCCATTGCTGATTCCGTATGAAGGCTTTGCCAAGCCCGGAAAAACCGATCCGCCGGTAGTCTCAGGGAATGATAATTTCGATGCCGCCCCGTTCGGCTACACGATCGAGCGGGATGATCCCAAGGCCTATGGGTTGCGCTGGGCTGAGCCGCGGAAGATAAACAGGGTAACGGCGGTCTTCGCAGATAAAAATGCGTTAGAGAATGCCGGCGATATTAAACTGGAATACTGGCATCGGCACTGGGACGGAAAGGCCGATCCTATTATTCCGGACCTCAATACCGGCAGTGCCGGCTGGACGCACATGGACGACTGGACCAACGGAAGTTGGCGCGAAGCCGACACGCAGGTGAAAGTTGACGGACAACGGTTGATCTTTACTTTTGCCCCTACCGGCAAGAAGGAACTCGAAGACCTCGATCAGCCCGGGGTGGAATATCGCAAGACATTGAAAATCCGCCTGGTTTCCCCAGAACCGCTGCCAACCATCTCCCGCCTGCAAGCCTTGACCGAGGCGGACTGCCGCAAGCTAACAGTGCGGATCTTGTGGGGTAAGCCGGCAGAACAGGAATTCCGCATCTCCAACCCGGAAACCGGACACCTGGAAATATTCAACGGCAAGATCCTGGACGTACGACCGATTGACGGCAGTGAAATCAAAGTTAACACCGATGGCCAATTTGAAATCCCCGCCGACATGCAAGGCGGGATCGAGGCCGACATTATCATGGCCGAAGATCCGATCAGCCAGCGTCATGATCGTACCATTGTCACGGTACGCTCCACCCATCGGCCGTTCTCTTTTGCGGTCAATGAAGTCGCAGCAGGCAAATGTATCCTGGTGGATGATCTTGGTGCCCTGGTGGTCCTGGGGGACAGTAATCTAACCATTGAAAGTTATCGACAAACCTTGAATAAACATCCCGACAAGAGCGTTTTCGACCGGGTTTTTGAAGAAAATGAACAAACCCTGATGCGTTCCTGGGAAGACATGCCGATCAAGCATCAACTGTATTTCGTGCATGGCTTGCCGGGCAACCGCAACGCCATGAAACAGAGTCCCCAGGGCCAAATTCGTATCTCCGGCGTTCATCGCTGGTTCAAAAAACTTTCGAGTCCGCGAGATTCAAAGCACAAGAACTGGGTCAATGATTTTTTGGTATTGAATTTCGGTTTCCCGCCCAAGGAATTGCGGGTGACTCGTGAGCTGGAGGATGGTTACCTTCCCCTGCTGCATACCAGTTGGCTACAGGATGGGGTGCTTTATGAATTGGACACCATTCTGGACGCCCTGGATGGAAGACTGGACAAAATCCGTGTGGATGATCCAACCGCCCTGTTCATGAAGGTTCGGGTATTGAATACCGTAGAGGCGGGGGAACATGAGGCTCATTTAAACTTGTCGTCAGCCGGTGGGCATCGGGTCAAAACACTCGGCCCGGAAAAAATCGTGCTCGACGGCTACCGGGTTTGGGCGACGAACAGGGAGGGCAAGCCCCTGCGATATCTTTTCTTTCCCGGCCAAAAGGGAACCACGGAAGAGGCCGGCCAAGGACTTCGCTGGTCGATTAATTTGAAGCCGGGGGAGGCGTATGAGCTGTTCTTTATCATCCCCGCCATCACGTTGACGGAGGACAGCAAGATCGAAACGTTGGCCAGACGTGATTTCGAAAGCGTGAAACAAAGGGTGTTTACGTTCTGGGAAAATCTTACGGCGAAATGTGCGAAGATTCAGACGCCGGAGCCTTGGCTGAATGATTTTTACAAGTCGCATCTGCGGCATTTACAGGTCAACTGCTGGAAAGACCTCGAAGAAGCGCCCCGGCGTTATGCCCACGTGGGAACTTTTTATTACGGCGTTTATGCCAATGAGTCCGCCATGATGATCAGTGACCTGGATCGCCGAGGCTATCATGAAGCGGCGGAACAAAACTTGCAAACCTGGCTGGATTTTCAGGACACCGTATCCTTGCCGGGGAATTTCCAGAGCAAGGAAGGCTGTTTTTACGGGGCCAACGGCCAGGAGATGGGCGGCTATAACAAGCATCACGGATACGTGATGTGGTGCATGGCTGAGCATTGGCGATATACCCATGACCGGGAGTGGATGAAGAAAGCGGCTCCGAAATTGATCAAGGCCTGCGAGTGGGTCATTCGCGAGCGGCAAGCCACTATGAAAATGGACGCGCAAGGGAACCGGCCGATCGAATACGGCTTTTTGCCCGCAGGCGGATTGGAAGACGTTCAGGATTACTGGTATTGGCTGGCTACTAATGTTTCGACCGTTTGGGGCTTTGACGCATTGGTGGATGCGCTGGCTGATTACAGCCACCCGGAGGCGGAGCGCCTGCAAGAAGAAGCGCAAGCATATCACAAAGACGTCTTGCGCGGTGTACGGGAATCGCGGATTCGCGCCCCGGTAGTTCGCCTGCGCGATGGAACGTATGTGCCCAAGTATCCTTCACGGCTGTACGAACGCGGCCGATGCGTCGGCTGGATTCGCGAAACGCTGGAAGGTTCGCTATGCCTTTTGTTGACCGGCCTGGTTTCTCCCGACTCGCCGCAGGCCCGCTGGATTATGAAAGATTACGAGGACAACCTTTATATCTCTGAAGATTACGGCTATTCGATCCCCGTATTCGATAAGTTCTGGTTCTCGCGAGGCGGGTTTTCCATGCAGTCCAACCTGCTGGACAGCCCGATGCCTTATATGCATATGGACCTGGTCAAGCATTACCTGCGGGCGTATTTCAATGCGTTCACCGCAGCGTATTTTCCGGAAATACGCATGTGCAACGAACATGCCCTGCCGGAGTTGGGTTATCCCGCCGGCGATCACTTCAAGACCTCCGACGAAGCGAATTCGACCTATTGGCTGCGTTTGATGTTCATTTATGAAGACGGGAAGAACCTGCACCTGGGCAGAGCCATTCCCCGTTACTGGTTGAAGGACGGCAAGAAAGTAAGTATCACCGGGGCAGCCACTCACTTCGGCCGAATGTCCTTTACAATCGAGTCACGAAGCGAGCAGGATGAAATCGAGGCCCTGGTCGTTCCGCCGCTGCGCAATCGGCCTGAAAAAATCTATGTGCGTTTGCGTCATCCACAACGCAAACCCATCAAACGGGTTGAGGTGAACGGCCAATCGTATGATCAATTCAACACGGAGAAAGAATGGATCATTCTGCCCGGCTCGGTTAATGGTGAACAAAAAATTGTTGCTTTTTATTGAGCTGACGTCTGATAAAAACAGCTGACAGATTCCTGGATAGTAATGGGACAGGTCCCAACAGACCTGTCCATTTTATTTGAATACCTTTTTTTTACCGAGAGAGGAACAGTGAAGATACAATATTATTTGCAGATTGAACAATTTTATCGGCACCTTGAAAATTAGCTTATCTATGAATCATTTGTGGCGCCTGTAACGGTTATGCCGATTGTGCAAAACACATAAAAACCGCTAATCTTTTTGTATTTTTTTATTGCAAATCAGCAGCCGCCTTTATAGTATGTTCTTCGAGAACAGGAAACAACATTCAAAAAACAGAATTCGCGTTTCTTGAGTTCTCTTGGAAAGTTGTTCTTTGACAATCTACCGGTTTTTACTGAGGGGTAAAACCGGTCTTCCGTTGAAGGGGCCACGACAGCTCGAACAAGGAAAACAATCTAGGCAAGCTGCTTGATTGAATACGCCCTTCCGCAACACAGCTTTTTGGTGCTCAGCCCCGCCTCGCTCAGGATAGCAAGGTTTTGAACGGAAAACGAATGAATTGCTACCCCACCCACCTTAACTGCGCCGCTTATCGTCGGCTTATTGAATTCTGGTGGGATGACCCTGCGGCGCTTTTAAACGCGCTAACCCTTCTGGCCCCAGAGGCATAGAGGGCTGCGGGCAATCTCGTCCGCAGCCCTCGTTTTTTTGCGCCCGGCCCATGCTCATACGTCCTGATCCGTCAACGATCGACAACCTATTTAATTGATCAATATTTAATTTTTTTCACTGAGCCTAAAGGGGTCGGGTTTCTTGACCTCCAGCGGCCGACATGCGATAATGCTTGGCTCGTATTTTGACGGACCAAACCGCAGCGGATGGAGTTAGAAAAGTGTACGCGATTTTTCAAGACAGTGGTCAACAATATAAAGTCAACACCGGGGACAAGATTTACGTGGACTTGCGGGATCTGCCCGAGGGGCAGGATACCATCGAATTTGACCAGGTATTGGCCTTAGGCGAAGGGGAAGGCTCCCGTATCGGTCAGCCCTTCGTGGAGGGAGCCAAGGTGGTCGGCAAGGTGGGAAGCCAGGTCAAAGGCCAGAAGATCACCATCATCAAGAATAAGCCCCGAAAAACCTTCCGCCGCAAGATGGGACACCGCCAGAAACACTTGGAAGTGACTATCAGCGATATCGTCGGTGCCTGATACCCCGGCGGACCCCCTTATGCAAACATAAAAATCCAGGTCGGCCGATGATTTCAAATCAGGCCGGCCTTTTTCTTGTCACTGGCGGGCCACGGTCGTATGCTGAAGAGCATGACAAACGGATCGAAAATCACTCTGGAAACGTTGCAAGAGGCCAAATCCGTGGGCAGGAAGTTCAGCATGCTGACCTGCTATGATTGGGCCACCGCCCGGATTATGGACGAAGCCGGCGTGGAAGTCCTGTTGGTCGGCGATAGCGCGGGGGAAGTGGTCCTCGGGCTGCCCAATACCAAGGAGACGCCGCCGGAATTTTTGATCGAATTAACAGCTGGTGTCCGTCGAGGCGCTTCGAATGCTTTTGTGATGGCTGACCTGCCCAAGGCCTGCATGCCTGACGGCAATGAGGCGGAGACCCTGCGCTGGGCCCGACGGTTCATCGAGGAATCCGGGGCGGATGCTTTGAAAATGGAAGTCACCGGTCAGCAGGTCTCTTTGGTGCGTCAATTGGTTGAGGCAGGAATACCGGTGGTCGCCCACTTAGGGCTGCTGCCACAGGCAGTTGATTCGCAAACCGGCTATCGGGCCCGCGGCAAAACGGTGGAAGAAGCCTTGGCCCTGATGCAAGACGCCCAAACCTTGGAACAGGCCGGCGTAGTCATGCTCCTACTGGAAGCAGTGGCCGGCGAGGTAGCTCGCGAAATTACCACCCGTTCGCAAAGGCCGGTGATCGGCTGCGTGGCCGGCCCACATTGCGACGGGACCGTCGTGGTAGTCCATGACATGGTCGGCTGGGGCGGCGGACATCCACCCCGACGGGTGAAACGATATACGGACTTGGCGGCGACCATGCGGGAAGCTTTTGCCGCCTACGTTGAGGACATCCACACCGGGCAATTTCCAACGGAAAAGCACGCCATTCATATGAAACCCGGTGAATACGAAAAATTGACCTCTCAAATCGGGTAACCTGATGCGTCTTTCCGTTGTGATTCCATGTTTTAACGAGGAAGCCGGCCTGGCCGAACTGTATCGCCGACTGGCGGAGCAGGCAGACCGCATCGCTGAACAGCCTAATTTATCCGTTGACCAAGTTGAGTTCTGGTTTGTGGACGACGGCAGCGGGGATGGTACGCTGGCCGCATTACGTCAACTTTCTGCCAAAGACGCTCGGATGCACGTCCTGAGCTTGTCCCGCAACTTCGGCCATCAGGCCGCCCTTTCCGCCGGAATCGATCACGCCGAGGGCGATGCGGTGGTGGTCATGGACGCAGATTTACAGCATCCACCGGAAATGATTCCGAAATTTTTGGAGAAGTGGCGAGAGGGATACGACCTGGTTTATGCCTACCGGGAGGGGATCAAGCCGCGGTTGGGTTATCGGCTGCTCAATTTTTTCATGCGTACGCCCATACCGGCGGAGTCGGCCGACTTTCGACTAATGGATCGCAAAGTGGTAGACGCCTTCTGCCGCATGCCGGAACGCTCCCGATTTATCCGCGGCATGATCAGTTGGTTGGGATTTAAACAGGCGGGCATCGCTTATCAAGAGGATGCACGTTTTGCGGGCGGACGGAATTACACGTTTCGCCAGACCGGAAGAATGGCCCTGAACGCCATCCTGGCCTTTTCCAGTATTCCCCTGCGCATTGCTTCCGTATTGGGCTTGATCACCTTATTGGCCGGTCTGGTTTATGCTGTTTACATCCTTTACGCAAAACTTGCGGGCTGGCCCATTGAGCCCGGCTGGACGGCCTTGATCATGACCGTTTTGATCCTTGGCGGCGTGCAATTGCTTTGCCTGGGCATCATCGCCGAGTACATTGGGCGTATCTTTGAAGAGGTTAAACACCGACCACTATACGTGGTCCGCGAACACATCTATTCCACCGAAACGCAAGAAAATACACCCCCTCAGAATCTTGAACATCAAACCCCTTGATTCAAATTTATCGATCGATCGTATTCGACGGCACATGCTTGGCCGCGGTCGTATCCACCGTCGCCACTTCGAGCAGCGACAAGGCCAATGAATCAGCACCGGTCAGCGTTTCGTAATGTTCGGTTTTCAAGCCGGCCTTCGGCAATGGGTTGTCCTGCCAATATAGCTTGACCGCTTTTTGGGCAAGTTTCCTGGCCCAGTCGAGGTATTTCTTTTCCCCGGAAATCCGATAGCCCGCCATTTCCATCGTAATCGCCTGGGACATTGCCAACGGCCAGGTATCTTCGTCCGTGGGCGGCTGCTGATTCAGATAAACCTCCGCCGTCTCCAAGATGAGTTTGCGGTATCCATCACATGGGGCTTGTTCATTGCGGGCCACGCACAGCAAGCCCACCATGGCAGTCGTGGCTTTACCCCCTTTTCCACCCCATACAAAGGTTCGAGCTTGAATCGTGTGCGGACCGATTCGTTCCTTAGCCTCGCCCGTATTTCGCAATGCACTGACGACAAAACCCCGTTTTGCCGGGTCATTATCAAGAGCCAAAAACGCCTTGTCCTCGGCGGTCGCAAAGGCGCGCATCCGCTTGGCCAGCGGCACGGGAACAAGTGGAGCGGACGCATAACAGTCCAGAGCCATCGACATGGAACTCAACGGCCAAGCTACCATGGAGTTCCCCCATGCAGGCATGAGGCCCGTTTGCGGATCCCGCTTGCCTTCGAAATGTTTGAGCATCACGTCTATATAGTGCAAGAACTTTTCGTCTTGGGTGTGCTGATATGCTTTCGCCCAGGTCAAAATAAACATCCCCGCATGACGGGGCAGGTCGTAATCGTCCGCCGGTTTGTGTTGATGCGGATCAGCATGTCGATCAAAATCGCCGGTCTCGTGATCAGCGATCTGGTGTTTCCATAAAGCGGTCGCAAAATTCGCACAGGCATCGGGCGCCAATTCGAAACTGCGGTCCCAAAGCATCCAGGGGCGTCCCATCTCGTGATGAGGTTCGCGGCAACGGGAAGCCGGCTTGTCTTTTATAACATCCCAATTCGCATGCTCGCCCCAGGTAAGCAGACCCGTTTGCGGCCAAAAGGCATGCTTAAAAAACCATTGCAGTTCCCTGTCCGCTGCTTTGCTGTAACGCTTGTCACCGGTAATGTCGGTCAGCGCATACATAATCCGTAGCAGGTTTTCGTCATGCGATGGATTAGCTCCAACCAGCGGTCCGTGCTCCTGGCCGATGCGATCCATATCACGAACACCCATCGGTGGTTCAGGACACGTGGTCAACGGTTTTAGTGTCTGTCGATCCAAAGCACTGAGCAATAGCTGACTCTTTGTGGGACCATACACATCTCGTCCCTTGTCAATCATGGTATCCGCATAACTACGAACGACACGAAGCAGGTCATTTTGTTCGGCCGCTTCGCCTGCGGTCACCCTGCTAAGACCAAGAAAGATAGTGGCAAGAACAGTAAATATAGCCAGAAGACGTGTTCTCATCGGAACCTCCCGTATTTGTGCAAGACTATAAATAGGCATGTGAAACGCTTATAGTGTAACCTCGTAGTAAGTACACGTCACGAGCATACCTGCGTACCATCCAAGCAAAAACCTGAGAGTAAAGCATTGTTAACTTTTGTATAGTGAGAAACACCCCTGGCAAACTACGTATGCTTTGACACAACGGTGTAAAGCCAAATATAAGCTCATCCTGTATTACAACATCCAAAGAGACTGTTAACAAAACAGCATGAATTTGAATTCATTGTCGGGAAAGAATTACGCCTAATCTCGCTGACTATCGGCAAGGGTGGTCTCGATAGAGACTTTTTGTGGAATCGTAGGTGTTTCCACGTGAATGGCTAGACCAACCATTTGCTTAAGATCTTCCATAATCAGGTACAGGCAAGGTACCAGAAGGAGGGTAATGAGTGTTGCAAAAACAATGCCGTACCCCAGCGAGATGGCCATGGGGATCATAAACCGGGCCTGGCGGGAGGTTTCAAAAATCATGGGGGCCAATCCACCAAACGTGGTCATGGTCGTTAACAATATGGGGCGAAAGCGGCGAATACCTGCCTAGAGAACCGCCTGGTAAGCACTAAGCCCATCTTTTCGGTGTAGTTTATTGGCATAATCGATGAGCACCAACGAGTCATTAACCACCACCCCGGACAAGGCGATGACACCCATCATGCTGATCACGCTCAGGCTGTATCCCATAATCAAGTGGCCGGCCACTGCCCCGACAATACCGAACGGAATACCGACCATCACGATCAAGGGTTGAATATAGCTACGAAAAGGGATACCCAGCAATACGAAAATCAACATCATGGCAAAAACAAATCCCGATTTAAGGCTGTCCATGCTTTCGCGAATATCTTCCTGTTTCCCTTCGAAGCTGTAAGCAAGGCCTGGATACTCTTTAACGAGTTGTGGAAGTACGGATTCCTCCAAGGTCGCCAGGACCTGGTCGGTATCTTGCTGGGGGACAACGTCGGCGGTAACTGTCACCGTTCGCCGAGCATCACGGCGATTGATCGAGGTATAAGCGCGGCCGCGCTCCACGGTGGCGACTTGTCCCAACGGAATATCCGTCCCGGCAGAGGTTCGCACGATGAACGACTCGATATCGTGCTCACTGATCCGTTGCTCTTTGGGCAGCCGAACCATTACCTTGATTTCGTTGCGCCCCCGTTGCTGGCGCAATGCCTCGGCCCCATAAAACGAGCTTCGCAACTGGCGAGCCACTTCGCCCGCGGTCAGATCCAAGCTCCGTCCTTCGGGCATCATTTTGAAGTCCAGTTGCTGTTTGCCGGGGGTGTATCCATCGTCAATGTCTTTGACGTTCGAAAATTGTTCCAAGGCCTGTGCCAGCCGTTCACTCGCACGATCCAAGATGCCAATCTTTCGATGGGCCAGTTCAACCGTCAAAGACGCGCCCGAACCCGGGCCTCCTCGATCCGATTCAAAGCGAACGTATTGAAGGCCCTTGATCGGACCGGTTTGCTCTCGCCATAACCTGCTGAACTTACCGGTATTAATGGGCCTGACATCCGGTTCAGTTAAATAAGCGGTCACTTCGACGTTATTTTGATTAATTCGGGCTCGTATGCCGCGCAAAAGTTTTTTTCCACCATTGTTGTCGCCGACCACATCTGCCGACTGAACCAGTCGATCGCGCACTTCGATCAGACGCTCCAGTGGTGAACCGTATGGTAATTGTGCCGTGACATCCGCGCGATTCGCTTCCACCTTCGGAGCCATCACGAAGCCTACTCTACCACTGGCCACGTACCCCACCACCAGAGCCAAAACCGCCAAGCCGGTGCTCACGGTGAGATAACGATAACGCAAGATGACGTTCAGCAACGGACCGAATCCTGTTTCGATAAGTCGGACAATCCCACTACTCAGCCTTTCCTGGCCTCGATGAACCAATCGCCCCAATCGCGTACCGCCTTCCCGTTTGGAATGAGCCAGATGCGTCGGCAGCACAAAAAGTGACTCAATCAAGGATATAAAAAAGACGGCGGAAACCACAAGGGGAATAAGGCGGAATATCTTGCCGAAAATTCCCGGCACAAAAAACAGCGGCGCAAAGGCCACCATATTGGTCAGAATGCTGAAGGTAACCGGCACCGCGACACCGCGCGCACCACGGATCGATGCCTCCAATAATCCCATCCCTCTTTGCCGGTGTTCAAAAATGTTCTCCCCCACCACGATGGCGTCGTCCACTACGATCCCCAAGGCAATGATAAAGGCGAACATCGAAATCATATTAATGGTCACATCTACCCCGGGCAGGAACAAGAATGCGCCCAAAAACGAAATGGGAATACCCATGGTCACCCAGAACGCCAACTTGTATTCGAGAAAAACCGTCAGAATGATCAGCACGAGAACCAGGCCGGTAAAACCGTTGCGCAAGAGAAGCTCGAGGCGCTGGCGATAGATATCCGACATATCACGGGGAATATCCAATTGAATACCGGGGGGCAGGTCCGCGCGAATGTTATCCAAGCGTGCTCGGACGGCATCGGAAACGCCAATGGGAGTTTGCTCGCCGACACGAAACACATCGAGGGCAATCGCGGTCTTACCGTTATAAGAAAGAAGGTTGTAAGTCTCTTCGAAAGTCTCTTTTACCGTCCCCAGATCGCTGACGCGCAACTCGGTACCATCAGGTGAAGTTACAACCGGGATACGGGCAAACTCATCGGCCCAATCCCTCCGTTCCATCATACGAAGCAGGATTTCACCGGACCTTGTTTTGACACTACCACCCGGCAATTCGATCGAAGACCGCCTGATTTGTTGAGCCACACCGTCCAAAGTCAGATTGTAAGCCCGCAGTTTGTCTTGGGTGACCTCGATACTGACCTCAAATATACGTTCGGGGACAAGATCAACCTGGGTGATATTCGGATCCTGAAGAAGGCGATCGCGGACCTGTTCGGCTAACTGGCGAAGCACCCATTCATCCACATCACCATACAACATAAGATCCACCACACCTCGGCGATGGGTTAGCAACACAACGTCGGGCTCTTCGGCATCCTCCGGTATGGTCCTGATCCGGTCAATTTCCTGTTTGATTTCCTGATAAATACGCTGTTCGTCGGCATCTTCCAAAAGCTCTGCCACCACCATACCCATGCCTTCGTGGGCTTCGGAACGTATTTCTTTGATACCGTCTATCCCCCGAATACCCTCTTCCACCGCCAGGATAATACCCTGCTCAACTTCTTCCGGACTGGCTCCGGGATAGGGCACCATAACGGTAACGGTGTCCATGTCGAACTCGGGAAAGACTTCCTGCTTGATACGCAACGCCATTAAGAAGCCGCCAATCAGCAAAAGCAGCATCAGCAGATTGGGAGCTACCGAATGGCGGGTCATCCAGGCAATAGGACCATGTTGTCGGTCGATGCTATTCATGTACGTTTTTCTCGGTATCCTTACGGCAGGCTAATCCCTCTTTAGACGATTCTGCTTGCTTTTCAGAGGACAAGGCCAAACCCATGCCCTCAATAGGAGCCGCCAAGTCGCTGATCACCAACCGCTCGCCGGCATGAATATTATTGCGAACAAACACGGTGTCCCGGTTTCGCCACACAAACCGCACCTTTCGAATATCCAGTTTGTTATCCTCGCTCATAATCCAGACTTCATTGCCTTCGCGCAGCGCGGTTCGAGGCAAGGGGATTACGTTCTCGATTTTTTTGCCCCGGATATTCACGTTGACATAAGAACCGATCAGCAACGGTACACCATCAGCTTCGGCCTCATCCATTTTCAAAGGCGTAGGTACGGATATCAAAACCTGGGCCATTCTCCCCTGCTGTTCCAGGTCGCCCATCAGACGCACGACATGACCCCGCCGCTTACTTTGGGAACCGGTGTCGAGATGCTGCTGGACAACAGCGGGGGAACCGGGGGTACCCTCGGATTCGGGAAAACGAATCCACTGCAATTGATCAACTGGCACCGACGCTCGCACCCAGTATTCATCGGTCCCCACGATTGTCCCCAGTTGGGTTTGCGGACTGACCTGGGCGCCCAGGTCAATGTTCTCCGCTGTAACCAGACAATTGAAAGGCGCTTTAACCATCGTGCGATCCAGATCGAGTTGGGCCTGCTTCAAGTTGGCCTGGGCGGCATCCAGCTTGGCTTGGGCATGTTTTAAATGAGGTTTGCGCAACGCGAGTTCACGATCCAATTCACTCGCATCCTTTTTCACGTCGAGCAACTCCCATTCGCGACGGGCGATATCCTGATGACCCTGTTCCAGTTTTAATTCGTAACGGGCCTGGGCGACCGCGCTGCGGGCTTGCTCGACAGCCAACTCATAATCCTCCGGATCGATCTGCAGGATAAATTCGCCAGCTTCCAATTGTCCGCCTGGTTCCCATTTTGGGCTGATCTTGACGACCTCGCCGCTAACCCGCGGCTGAAGAACAATCTCCCGGGCCGCCACCACGGTCCCCATGACTTTGATATTGGCATGAGTATCGTTCCTGGTAATTTCCTGAACCTGGACGAGGGCGGCATTTTTCCGTGGGATTTTTCGCCGAGCCTTCGGGCCTGTTTCATACAAACGCACGGCACCTATGATACCACCGGCCAGTACCGCCAAAGGCAGGATATACAGGAGAAAGGCACGGAGGATTTTTCGGGGTATGCTGATCCGCGGCTGTGTGTTCTGGTTGGATGTCATTGTTCTGTATCCCGTAAATCATTATTACCGCTTTTTACATTAGCCATAGCTTTTTCTTCACTCAGGCGTTCAGGTTGCTCAAGCTCCTGCGTCCAGCTGCCTCCCAACGCTCGATACAAGTTGATCCGAAAAACCAGCAGCTCACGTCGGGCGCTGACCAGGTCACGGGTTAACAACTGTGTGCTCACCAATGCCGTCAACACGGGCAGATAGTCGGTTAAACCTTTCTGGTAACGCTGGGTCGCCTGTTGCAAGCTGCTGCGGGCATCAGTCAGTTGCTGTTTCAAGGCTTCGATGTGTTCGCGCTGTTTTTTTTGCTGGATCAAGGCGTTTTCCACTTCTTTGATGGCGGTCAATACGGTCAGGCGATAGTCAGCAAGTTGCTCTTCGACAACGGCCAATGTTCGTTCAACCTCTGCTTTTCGCTGATAACCATCAAATAAAGGCTGGGTTAGTCCTGCCGCCAAGTTGAGGAACCAGTCGTCAAAAATATTGGCGATATCATCGGCGTTGTAGCCGATCCCACCGGTCAATCGAATGGCAGGCAGACGATCCGCCCGGGCCGATGCCACTCGGTAGTCAGCACCATGCAAACGCGACAAGGACGCGCGGATGTCCGGCCGATTCAACAAAAGATCAGCGGGAATCCCCGTTCCCGGCGGAAGGGGTAGTTTCGCTAAATCATAGCTCCCCATGGATAGTTCCGCCGCCGGTGGCTTGCCCAACAGCACCGCCAACTCATGGCGAAAGACTTCCTCCTGGGCCTCTACCAGGGCAATTTGCTTTTTGACGGCGCTGACCGCCTCCCGCTGCTGATAGACATCAAGCGCGGACACAAGGGCTTTGCGAAAACGGAGTTCAACAAGCTCCAGGTACGTTTGATTCGTTTCCAGTTGGTCCTGGAGGACGACCTGCAGTTCCTGTTGCTCCTGGATTCCCAGCCAAAGGATGGCCACTTCCGCCGCCACGGTCATGGCCGTCGATTCAAGGTCATATCTCGAAGCCTGGAAATCAGAATCCGCAGCCCGGTAAGACGACGATATCCGCCCCCAAAGATCCACTTCGTAACTGGCCGCCAAAGCAAGACCAAACTGCTTGGTCTCGATCACCTGCCGGGTTGGTGGTGAGGAAAAATCGAAACCGGCTCCACCGCCGCCTTGCGAAATACCGTTTGTCGAATTTGAACCATTGGCAGTGCCACCAAGACGCTCCGACAAAGAACCTGCCAAACTGTTGGCGAGACTACTAACTGCAGCGTTTCGCAGTTGTCTTCGAAAAGACGGTGTTTCGGTTTCCAATGTCGTCACTGATCGGTTGTAACTAGCGTCCGCAGTAAGATCGAGCTGGGGATACAAAAGGGAAGCTGCTTGTATGGCATTTGCTTCCGCCTGATCCAACCTGGCCCACAATTGCCGAAGGGTCAAGTTCTGTTGCAGCGCTTCACTTACCATATCTTCGAGTTCATCACTTTCAAAATCCCGCCACCAACGATTATTGTTAAACTCTTCGGCATCTGCCAAGGAATATTCCCCAGGCATTTCCCCTTCCGACGGGCTGCTCCGCTTCGGCAGTAACGAATTGCAACCCAACGCCCAAACGACGGTCAGCAACAATAGCGAACATTGTGCGGCAGTTTTCTTTTTCATGCCGATTTGTCTCCGCTGACAGGTATGTTTTTCAATGCTGCCAGAGAAAATCGGGTTACATGTTCCGCCAATTCTTCAATTGTATCCCCGGAGTAGGTTAAATAGGGCATCAAGCGCGAGGTTATAGGCCGCCCATGCACGAGATGAATACATTGCCCGATGATGGTCGTGGTGCACAATTCGACCTGCCCTGAAGAGGCCTCGTCACCGAGCAACTCCCGCACAATACCCGCCAACAGGTTGAAACGGGGACGAATAAACTGCTCCACCACCATATCAAGAACACTGGACGGATCAGACATTTCCATAGCCATCAATTTATCTCGATGGGGACGATGGCCATTGGAAAGCGCTCGCCTCAAAAGACAATGGACGAACAGATATAAACGTTCGGCAGGATCCAGATCAGGATTTCTTATGCGGATAAAATCTTTATCTCCGTCCATATCTCTGTGAAGGGCCTCGAAAACCGCCTCATAGAGTTTTTGCTTATCCCCAAAGTGATAATTGACAGCGTTCAGGTTGGCATCCGCGAGCCGAACGATTTCCCGAACCGTGGCTTTGCGAAAGCCTTTCTCGGCGAATACCGTACCGGCGGCTTCGATTAAACGCTGGCGGGTGCCGTTGGTTTTCAACGCGTGGGTGGCCATCAGACAACTCCTTATACATTCGTATTAAACGTATGAATAATACAAATGTTTCATAAAATCCAGAGTTACCTGGCGGAATCGTCAAATTAAATTTACCTCACCTTTGGGAATGCATTTCAAAAACGGCATGAATTAAACAATTAGCGGCATTTATTCATTATTAATGTACTCTGTGCTCTGTTTAGATGTTCATACCCCTATTAGCGAGACTGCGGATCGATCCCTCACCGAAAGACGCCCCTCGGCAGCTCGTAGGCGTATAGTCGTATTGATTGTCAGCGGGCCGATTTTGCCTGCCCAATGATAATTGATAGCAAAAGTTCTCTCCTACTGGAGAGCAAAACGGATCATATTGACACGAAGGTAAACGGGTAGATAAGTGGTGATAAGGATGGTCGGCCCCGACCTTTACGGACTTGTGCGCCAAGATGCAAGCAAAACCACGCGCATACAAAAATGCGTCCTCAGGGACTCGAACCCCGAACCCGCTGATTAAGAGTCAGCTGCTCTGCCAATTGAGCTAAGGACGCAAACAGGTACGAAATCTACTCACACCGTTAGGATATAAGTTTCCTTCGATTTTGACAAGCCGACCCGGATACCTTTGAACAAAAACCGCTGTGGTTTCTATCAACCTACAAACGTTGATTCCCAAAGCCTCACATTACGCTACATGGATACACAAACCTGCCAAGTCCCAGCCACCACATAACCCCACCCTCCAAAACACCGCAGAAAATAGGCGTCCCGCTTCTTTTAATTCTCCCTGTAAATGAATATAATTCTGCCACGTCCAGGGCTTTGAAGGCAAAACATCGTAGTGATTTATTTTCATGTCCGCACGCAAACGACTCATCATTTCGTTACTGATTCTTTTGACCGTCTTCTGGATAGGAGTCATCGGCTATAAGCTGATTGATCCAAGCCTCGCTTTATTAGATGCCATCTACATGGTAATTATTACCATTTCCACGGTAGGCTACAAGGAAGTTATGCAACGTTCGCCAGGAACAATAATCTGGACCTTAATCATCATTTTGTTCGGGGTATCAACAGCCATGGTGGCAGTCAGTGCCTTGGCAAGTATGTTTATTGAAGGTGAGATCGGCCGCATATTTGGGAGCAGAAAAGTGGAAACGCGTATCAAACAACTCGAAGGGCACGTCATCGTCTGCGGTTTCGGTCGGATGGGCCGGCTCTTGGTCCAGCGTCTGAAGGAAGAAAAAATTCCCCTTGTAGTCGTAGAGAAAGACCCCGAAGCCCGAGGAGCGATCGAAAAACTTGAACAACTTTACATC
>CAZMVS010000238.1:0-8746 GCA_964569525.1 uncultured Planctomycetales bacterium | reverse complement strand
TTGGTTTTATCCCCAACCATCCGAAAAGGCCAACACCGTCCCGCCGAGGAAACCAAAAAGGAGAATAAGCAAAACACGATGCCAAGGAAGATGATGGTTAATAGTCTCTAAATACATAATCAATCCTTATCCCTTATCGTAACTCCAAACATTTATCCAATATTAATTACTTTTTTTTCTTATTTCAGCCTAGTTGCAATTATTTACCTTGTAAGCCGGTGGTACATAATTATTCATATCATGAAACACAGGAAGGTTCTCAAGCATCACTTCCCCGTCCCATACGTTATAGAGATCAATTGTTTGGCAGGCGGTTGATGCATCGCTTCGAAAGGTGATATCCACTGTTTCGGCTTTTGGGGCATTCGGCCAGAAAATATAATGAACATTCTGGGGATGTTTTGTGATCGGTATGACTCCCAGGGGAATAAATTTCACCATTAGCTTTTATTGTGATGTCAAAAGCACAATCATCAAAAAGAAAAGGCGACAACATAAAAAATATGCCTCTTCTCCCATAATTGAACCAGATAATTCTATCGGGCTTTAATGTATGTGTTCCTCTTGTGTTAAGATAATCATCCGTAACTACACTTACGTACTGATTTCGTTCTCCTTCTACTATTGTAAAATTCTTTTTCACGGATATATCGCGTTCATAAAGCAGGTTCCCACAATTGCCCCTGGGGAAAGGGTAATATTTTAATGTACCTCTAATCTCAAGAGCATGGTGACCAGGATGTTTATATTGCAGTAACTGTATTCGGTTCGGATAATTAAATCCTTCGGTCGTTAATCCGGGTATTTGCTTCCTGGGTTCGTACCTAATTTGGCAGTCATCAACAACAATACGTTCTACGTCTAATTTTGGCCACACCTCCTCTCCAAGCAGAGAATGACAGATAACCTGGCAAGGTACTGGATCACCTGAGACAACTATTTTGCGCACCCGTAGAATAGGTAAAACCAATTGCTTATAAAAGCGTATTTTCTGTTCGGCAGTTAGAATACCTGTCTTATGAAGCTCTGCAAGCGGCTTTTCGTAAATAAATCTGTACCCGTCTTGGTCATGCCTGACCTTGTCAAGAAGAACGGTTAACATAACTTCTATATCATCTTCAGATAAGGATTTATTTCTCACTCGTGAAATAATCTCATTTCCAACAAGAGGACGCCACTCATCCGAATTATCAATTATATTGGCCAAGTTTTGAACAGAATAGATTTCATAAAGAACACTTTTCGTTTCGACCAATATTAGTTCGTGAAAGAGAAATACAACGCCAATAGCTGAATAGGCCAATACATATGTGCATAATTTCTTTGGTGATCTGTTCCGTAAGCATATTACATGAATCACCAAGCCACATAAAATAATCAGAATGCCCATATATGTTATTTTATTGGACATGACACATCCCTATTACCTTTTACTTTATAGGAATTTACTTAAAAGCCTAATAACAAAACATATGATACGTATAATGTCTTCAAATAAATATTATCCACACCCAATTCCATAAAAAGAACAGGTTCCTTTTAAATCACGAGGACTTCTCCTATTCAGAAATATTTGCTGAATCAGACTTTTTCTGTTTCCGAAAGGATACCATAAGAACGAGCATTGCGACCATTATTGCCAAACAGATACCATAAATCAGAATTTCGGGACCATACATCCACGGCGATTGCAAAACTCTTACTCCATTCTCGGGCGTTATCATTCGTTCACCAGATAAATAATATTGCATTACAAACAACATGGAAACAAATGTGAAAATGATCGATGCCGTTGTGCAATACGCATTTCCAGCTTTGCGCCAGATCACGTTCTCTTGGGTGTAGGTTATATTTCCCGAAGGATTTGAAGAATCCTGTTTCCATGTATATATAAGCACTGCAACCGCAGACGCAAAAGTTCCCCAAGAAATTGCACTGAAAAACCTTCCCATAAAGCCACCATGATCATCAAACAGTATCCATGACGGAAGAAGCGTCCCGTAGGACAAAAGATGGTCAGAATTATATCCGTATAGATTAATTAAATAGAACACCCAAAAGAGGGTACTCAATACGGCGACTACTATATTATAGACTTTTCTTGGAGATCTTCGATGGATGGAACGTGGCGGTGCGAACAGAACCAAGTATATCGGCCAGATCAGTATCCATGCAAAAACGGCGTACATGCCCCATATCCCACCCGCCGTGTTTTGAATATGTTTTGCTTCTACAAAGGAGTCTGATTGTTGAGAAGGAAGCGTCTTGCCATTGCTCAATTGCTTGAGAACTTTATGAATAAATTGCGCCTGCTTGCGTAATTCTTGATTTTTGATATCCGGGCTGCTTTCATCCGCAAGAATGCGGGTCAAAATTTCGATATCAGGCAATTCCTGTTTGCCTTTTGAATCCCATACTTTTATGGGCCTAATTTCAAAGAATCCATTTTTCTGTTGGAAGGTTTTGTATAGGTATAGTTCCAACTTTCGATAGTTATATTTCTGTCGCTCTGGTTTTATCCAGTGCCATTTGGGCCTTGTTTCAGCGGAAATGGTAATATAAGAGGAAAATTTTTCTCCGTGAAAATCCATCCAGCCATCATATACACCCCGATACTCACCAGGTTCCGCATAGTCTATAACAGCTATAAAAGCAATAGTTAGTAAAAGGGAGATAACCGTGAAATACTTGTGTATTTTTCGGGATCGTTCTTTCGTCATTGGAGACTCCAATAATAATATTTACCTTTGGGAAGTATTTTCTACTATCTATTGAAATATAACAAGGGATATTTATTTCTATCGCTGCGGCTTCAACCAGGTGTCGCCCCCTGCCGCGATTTATGATTGGATAGGATTTCTATATTTGGGTTGCGTTTCGCTTTACCCGGCGTTGTTGCTGAAACACTATTGGCCACCAAGTGCAATGGGATGGGCTTGTGTTTTTGTTGGGTGCTAAACACTGCTCGAGAAGCAGTGGCACACATGCACTGCTCAAGAAACAGTGACACCTGGATTGTGGTCCAGAATATCCAAAGCGGCGTCGAAGCCGCCGCACTCCAAAGGCTCCAAAGCGGTGTCGTGGCCGCCGTAGTCTAAAGTGGCGAAAGGACACAACATTGAGGGGTTTCAGGGAATTGTAAAGTTCTAAGATTTCTCCCTACGAACAAAATGCCTTGGCGGCATTTCGTTCTTCACTCGAAATGACAGGCGCGGGGGATCGGGATGACAACGAGTTATCGAAAGCGGTGTCGCGGTTGGTGTAGTCCAAAGGATTCAGCGATGGGGAGTAATCACACTACTACACTGCTCAAGAAGCAGTGGCACATGTTTTAGGCGATGTCAATTTGCCCGCCTTGTGCAAAAGGCGGGCTTGTGTGTTGGTGGGGGAGAATCCAAAGCGGCGTCAAAGCCGCCGCAGTCCATAACAGGGCATAAGATTTCTCTCCCGGCGCGCCGGAATCGAGATGGCGGCGCGTATTCAAAATGGGCTGTGTATTAATTGGCGAGGCCCAATGTTGCGATCAGCAGATCGACGTTTTCTTTGTTGTGTTCGGCGGTCAAGCTTATTCGTAAACGGGCCTGACTTTTGCGGACCGTCGGGGGGCGAATGGCCGGTGTTAGCAGGTCGGCTGCCATCAGCTTTTCACTCAAGCGGAGTACCGCTTCGTTTTCTCCCACGATCACGGGCACGATCTGGCTGGTGGAATCGGCGATATCCCATCCCCGGGCGATGAGTTCACTGCGACAATATTCCGCCAATTGTAGAAGGTGGGTTCGTCGTTGCGGCTCCTGCTCGACGAGGTCCAAAGCCGCCATGGCCGCCGCACATGCCGCCGGCGGAATCGCCGTGGTATAAATGAAAGGGCCGGCGGTATTGATGAGCCAGTCAATTACCTCTTGCGAGGCGGCAATATATCCGCCTATACCCCCGAATGCTTTGCTTAAGGTACCGATGCAAACGTCGATTTCCTGCTCCACACCCATTTGCTCGGCCAATCCGCGGCCATTGGCTCCGAACACGCCGGTGGCATGGGCTTCGTCGATACACAACCAGGTATCGTACCTGTTTTTCAGTTCCACCAGCAGAGGCAAGTCCGCGAAATCGCCATTCATGCTGAACAGCGAATCGGTCACGATCATTCGGCGGGGCGCATGTCTAAAACGTTCCAGCAGACGTTGCAGCTTGTTGTAATCGCGATGGCCAAACACGCGCACGACGGCTTCGCTGCCTCGGGCGGCGTCGATGATGCTGGCATGGTTCAGCTTGTCCAAGAAGATCACGTCCTGCCGGGCTACCAGTGAGCGAATTGCCGCCAGGTTGGTCTGGTAGCCGGTGGGACAGACCAGAGCAGCCTCGGTCTGTTTGAAATCGGCCAATCGTTTTTCCAATTGGCGGTGGGATTCCATGTGTCCGGTGACCAGCCGGGATGCGCCGGCTCCCCATCCCCATTGCTCGACCGCCTCGGTTACCGCCGCGCGTATGCGGGGATGATTGGCCAGGCCGAGGTAGTTGTTACTTCCGAAGTTGCACAGTCGTCGGCCGTCAATCTGGACGTAAGCATCCTGCGGTGATTCGATCAGGCGAAAGGCGCGGTGCAACCCGCGTCTGGACAAATCGTCAAGTTGTGCCCGTAAACGGGGATCGTTCTTGCTGTTCATGGTCATCAACCGTTGTATTGTGTTATCGCGTGGAACCTAATCCTGGGAAGGATTGTGCGCCTGGTCGGAGGATTTATCAATCCCGGGGGGATCCTCGGCGGATTGCATCTCGTCGGCGGCTTGTTTAAGTCTGGATGCAAAAACATTGCATCGGCTGCCGCAGCCGCAACTTTTTGATTTTCGGTAATACACGAAAAGATAACCGCAGGCGGCCAGCACGATGAGAAAAACGGCGATTGTTTGGGTGATATCAGCCAGCATCATAAAAGATTATTGTAGGCCTACGTGCTAAAAACAATGCGGTACATGTCGTCCGGGCCGACGCGGCTGACCTTTGTTAATATGGGTTTGGCAGCCTGGTCCACCTGGGCCAAACCTTCGCCGTTGAGGGGCGAGACGGCCTGACGTCCGCCGATCAGTCGCCGGGCCACGAAAACGACGGCCTCGTCGGTCAATCCGGCATCGAAAAAGGCCCCCAGCGTTCGCCCGCCGCCTTCCACCATCACGTTGGTCATTTGCCGGCGGCCAAGTTCATTTAGAAGGGCGTCCAAATCCAGCCTGCCGCCGACTACCGGAATGCCCAGTACCTCCGCGCCGGCGTGTCGGAGCGCTTCCGCTTTCGAGGTTTGCACCGCCCTTTCCGCAGTGACGATGATGGTGGCTGCCTGATCGATCGTGGTGACGAGTTGGGCCTGTTCGTTGATGGCGAGTTGCGGGTCGAGCACGATCCGGGTGGCGATGCGCTGCGGTTTGACGTGCCGACAAGTTAAAAGCGGATCGTCCGCGTCAACAGTGCCGGAGCCGACGATGACGGCATCTACTCGGCCGCGTAGTCGATGGGCCTGCTTGCGAGATGGTTCGCTGCTGATCCATTGTGAATGGCCGGTTCGGGTGGCGATTTTACCGTCCAAGCTTTGAGCCCATTTGAGGATCACCCACGGTCGGCCGGTGCGCTGCAGCTTACAAAAGGGGGCGTTCAAACGGCGGGCATCTTCTTCGCATAAACTGACCGCCGTCTGTACGCCGGCGGCTTCCAACTCGCGCAGGCCGCGGCCGTTTACCTGCGGATTCGGGTCCTTCATGGCCGCTATGACTCGTTGCACGCCGGCCTTGATTAATGCTTGTGTGCAAGCGGGGGTTTTGCCGTGAAAACAACACGGCTCAAGAGAGACATACACAACGGCTCCGCGGGCCTTGTCGCCGGCTTTTTTCAAGGCGTTGACCTCGGCATGGGGTTCGCCGAAACGGCGATGGTAGCCTTCACCGACGATGGTGTTATCGCGCACAATCACGCAGCCGACCATTGGATTCGGTTCCACTCGCCCCTGGCCGCGGGCTGCAAGGCGGAGGGCCCGTTTCATGTAGTTCTGTTCATCGGGAGTGAATGTCTCGGCCATTAGGATTTGCCGTTCTTGCACCGGTTAATTGGTGAGTTCAGATGTCGGTTGCGATGAGGTCTCGGGTGATAATTGCCGCTCGGTTTGTTCTTGCTTGCGATCGCCCCAGAAGTTCCAAAGCAACAAGGCGACGCCGACTACCAGTAACACGTCGGCAATGTTGAATATCCAAGGCCAGATGTTCAGCGGGCCCAGCTTGAGTTTGAGGAAATCGCGGACCACGCCCTGCTGATAAACGTGGGGATTTAATCGTCGAGGAATAATTTTCAGGCGTTCACCGTCTGGGTAGGCACCGACCTCCAGTGAGTTTTCGTTATTCGCGGTGACCAAGCCGACAATTGTTTCGCGTTCCGGGGAGTTGGTCTGGCGAACGGTATCATAGGTGACGACGTCGGTGATGACAAAGGCGCGGTCGTAGAGGTTGCCCAATGCGCCAGCCAACACCATTGCCAGGGCGATGTGCAGGCTTTTGCGTCGGCGGGAACTTTGGGCGAACAAAAACGCTACGAAAGCCAGGGCTAATATGGAGGCTCCGATGAAAAGGAAGGTCCAACCTTTACCCAGTCCGAAGAGGGCTCCGCGGTTGAGCATTAACTGAAAGTCGAGCACGTAGGGAATAATTTCCGTACTGTGCCCGGATTTTAAGTCAAAATGATTGTAAACGTAGGATTTACTCCATAGATCAAGAATCAGGCCGATAGCCGCCACCGGCCAAAGACGCAGATGGGAGGCGAGGTCGTAGCGGGCTGATCCGTCATCCTGTACGGCTTCCGTTTCGGCGGGTGTAGGTGTTGCGGATTGTTCCGCCACCGTTTTTTGCCCACTAGCAAATGAATCAGCGGCGGCCTGGGTGGATCCGGCTGATGTGTTTTCGATTTGATGACGATCCGTCGATTCTGACATAATGGGGGTTCGTATTAAATGGTTGTTGTTGGAATTACATCAGCCCTAATTCGCGCTTACGGGCATATTCAATACAGTACTTTGCCCACGGTTTGACCCGCAAACGGGATTTGGCAATCGGCTTGCCGGTGGCGAGGCAAATGCCGTAGGTGCCTTCGTCGATTCTGGCCAGTGCTTCGTCGATATCGCGGACCAGGCCCCGTTCATTTTGGATCAAGCCCAAGTTGAGTTCCTGTTCCCAAGTGTCACTGCCTATATCGGCCATATGTATGGGCATGAAGGAGGATTCCGAGGCTTCGCCGGAACTGCCTTGACGCATGGCTTCGTTTTCCAGGTGCCCTATATCGCCGAGAAGTTCGGCCCTTTTTGCCAGCAGCAAACTGCGAAATTCCTCCAACTCTTCCGGTTTTAATCGGGTTTTAATTTTTTCCGGCGACTTTACGGGGTTTGCTTTTGGGCCATCGTTTCGGCTGGAGGGGCTTTTTTTCCTATTTGTGGCTTTGCTTTTTGAAGTTTTGGAAGCCTTTTTGTTGGTTGATGTTGTTTTTTTGGTTTTCTTTGTAGTTTTGCTGCTACTTGTAGATTTCTTTGATGTTGCGGGCGCGGCTTTCTTCTTGTTCGTTTTTTTGTGGGTGGTAGCCCTTTTTTGAGTGGAGGTTTTTTTCTTCGAGCCGGTGGATTTCCGCTTAGTGCTCTTTTTCTGCGGCGCGGACTTGGCGTTTTTGGCAGTCTTTTTTGCGCCGGATGACGATTTGCTTGCGGGCTTGTTTTTTTTAGTCTTTTTGGCCACCGGTTAATCCTATAGAAAAGAACCGTAACTTCTTATAAGACAATAGGAAGCAAGCATTGCACAGCCGGATAAGTATAGAATCGCCCGCGGCAACTGTCAACAATAAGCGAGCGTTTTCGGTGTTGATGATGGGTTTGTCCGGCGAGCATTTTTCCCGGCCCTAGCGTTTGCATGCCAATTTTACTTAAAACTTGAAACCTACGGCCATTATGTCCGTTTTGCCGCCCGGTCAATGATATTATGCAAAATCGCCCTGCTTTTACACGCTTTCAATATCGGCGGCTTGGTCGCGGATCATGTAGAAGAGTTTCGCCTCCGCTTCAGTTAGTTGTATCTTTCGGCGCAGCATGACTTTACGCGCTATTTCGACGCAGCGGTCCAGGGTATAGGAGCGTGCTTTCCCGTCGGTCAGCCAGGTAAAGGAGGGGGTGAACTTGGGGGCCATTCCGCCGGTGGCAACGTTACAGCCGAAGCCGACGACCGCGCCGGTAGGGAACAGTTGGCCGATGCCGGTTTTGCTGTGGTCGGCGATGGTCAGGCCGACGAAGGTTTGGCCGGTATCGGTTTCGATGCCGTTGACGGGCGAGCGGACGGTTCCGTAAGTATTTTTCAAGTCGGAGGTTATGGTATCAGCGGCGAGGTTGACCCATTCGGCGACGTAGGAATGGCCGACGAAGCCGTCGTGTTGTTTGTTGGCGTAGCCGTGGATGATGGAGGCTTCGAGTTCACCGCCGACCTTACAGTGAGGGCCGATGTTGGAGCCTTCGCGGAGCAGTGCCCCCGGCTGAATAAGGGAGCCGGGGCCGATGTAACAGGGGCCCTGGATGGTGCAGTTGGGGGAAATGGTCACGCGATCGGCGACGAAGATGGGGCCGTTTTCCGCGTCGAGGACGGTTCCGGGCTTAAGGACGCTGCCTTGGCCGACGTGGATGGCCCGGCTGTTGAGCAGGTGGACGCCGTCGTAGATTTGGCCGAGTTGTTCGGCGGGTTCGCTG
>CAZMVS010000237.1:0-5131 GCA_964569525.1 uncultured Planctomycetales bacterium | reverse complement strand
TCCGCCGACGGCGAATACACCCATAGTGGTAGCCGTCCACACGTTACGCTTGTGCGGGCCGATCCAGCCGAGATCGGGACTGCCGCCCTTGCCTTCGCGCAGGTCATGCCAACTATCCCCAAAGTAAACACTGGCATTGAGTTTTTTCCATTTTCGCCCATCGGAACTGATAAAGAAACTTGCTGTTTCCCGGCCATCGACTTTGATCTTGAGATAGACTTCGTCGCCGATACGATTTGGAACAGTCAACAACGTAGAGCGTTTGCCCTTATCGTATTTGCCGACTTCGAAGACGCGCCGGTTATCGCGCAGCGTGCTTACCAGCCAAAAGTTCATCCCGGGATCATGAAAGAAATGCAGGCCGGCGGCGGCATTTTCCACCTTAGGATTAAACTGCAAACGGGTCGAAATAGAGACCTTCTTACGAGTGACACGTTGGAGGAATACATTGGACAAGCATTTCTCCGATGCGATATCGCCGGGACGAGGGTCAACGCGCAGCCAACCTTTTCGTTCGATCAACGACCATCCGGTTTTGTCCGGCGAGGTAAGGAAGAACCATTGCAGGCCCAATTCAGGTTTGTTGAATTCATCGGAGGTCGGCTGAATAGCTCGACGGGGCTTGGTTTTATCTTTTACATCGGAGGGGATACATCCGCCGACAGGTCGCCACCAACCGTCGTCGGTCCATTCAATTTCTTCCATGCACATCTGCCGACCGAGGCTGTAATGGGACAGTTCATAAGCATGATAGGTTACGAACCATCGGCCGTCGGTGCTTTGCAATATGGTCGGATGGGCGGGTCCTTGAAACTGGGCGTCGGATTCATCACCGGCTTTCAATTGAGGATTATTGGGATCCACTTGCCAGGGTCCTTTCAGGCTGGTGGCCCGGATGGTGCTGATAGCGCTATTCTGATGGGGTCGAGTTCCGCCGGTGCAATAGATGCAATAGTAATAATCGCCGCGTTTGAACAAGTCGGGGCCTTCAAACATCTTGCCGCGTTTGATATTGCACAATTGACGTTCGACTTTCAAACCGTCGGCGGAAAGTTCGGCGATAACGCCTTTGTTGGAGACAAGGAAAAGTTGGCCGTTATCGTCAGCGAAGAAACCGGGATCGTAACCGGGCATATCGACGTCGAAGGGGCCTTTGTATGGGCCGCCGGGTTTGTTAGCGGTATAAGCGGAGATGCGGCGGTTGTTCTGATCGATGGGGACATAGACGATGTATTGTTGATTGTTGGGATTGTAACCGATCTCACTGCCGTACACTCCGGAACGAGTATTACCGTCCTGGATAAGCGGATGGTCCTGAAAGACATGGCCGATGTACTGCCAGTGCACAAGGTCGGTGGAATGAGCGAGGGGCACACCGGGGCGAAAACCAAAGCTGGAACGAAGTGTATAGTAGTCTTTTCCCACCCGGATAACGGCAGGATCGGACCAGTCACCGCTGATGATGGGATTGGAAAATGATTGGGGGACCTGAGCAAGCAAACTTTCAACAGCCAGTAAGCAACCCGCTAAACATAACCACAGGTGTTTCATAAGATCAGCCTTTTACCTTTTTAATGCGAACATATTCAGCGTCACCGCTCGTCGGCATTTGTCTCAGTTTGCCAAAAGAACCGCCGGGCGTAAACTAATATCAAAGCCAATACAGCGAAAGGAGCAGCAGCAATGGCTAAAAAGATAACACGACGAGGATTTTTGCGAAATTCGGGAGCGACCGCGGCGGGAGCAGCCGGCTTGAGTAACTTAATGGCCACCCAGCAGGCGCGGGCAGGGGCAAATGAGACCGTTCGCCTGGGTTTGATCGGTTCCGGTGGCCGCGGAACGGGCAACGTCCTGTTGGCCCTGCCGTTTGGAGCGGAATGCGTGGCGGTGGCGGACCCCGACGATACGCACAGTGCGCGGGCGGCGGAGTTGATGAAAGCCCATGGACAAAAAGCAGCGGTACAGACCTACCGGGATTTTCGTCACGTTTTGGATCGGCAGGATATCGACGCAGTGTTTATCGGTACGCCGGATCACTGGCACGCGATTGTCGCAATCATGGCCTGCCAGGCGGGCAAGGACGTTTTCGTAGAGAAGCCGATTTCGCACAATATTCGCGAGGGTCGAGCCATGGTGGAAGCAGCCCGCAAATACAAGCGGATCATGCAGGTGGGCACGCAGCAACGGAGTGCGGAGCATTTTCACCAGGCCAAAGAATACCTGGACTCCGGCAAGTTGGGGCGTATTTGTTTGGCCAAGGCGTGGGTGACGTATCGGGATCCGTTCCTGGGCAAACCGGTGAACACGACGCCCCCACCACAGGTTGATTACGATCTCTGGCTTGGTCCGGCACCGAAACGACCTTTCAATAAAAATCGTTTTCATTACACGTGGCGATGGTTCTGGGATTATGCGGGAGGCAAGCAAGCGGACTGGGGGATTCACCTCATTGACATCGTACATTGGTACATGGGGGTGAATGCGCCGACGACGGTTTCGTCGGACGGCGGCATTCATATTCTCACAGACAACCGCACCACGCCGGACACGCAAATTACCACCTTTGAGTACCCGGAATTCACCTGCTGCTGGGAGCATCGCCAGGGTACCGGCCACGGGCTGGAGGAGGACCGCGATCACGGGATCGGATTTTATGGCGAGAACGGAACGCTGATAATCACCCGTGGCGGGTGGCAGGTGTACCCGGAAAAAGAGGGACTCAAGCCGGTGAAAGTTCGCGGCAAGGGGGAGACGGACATGTTTATGGCCCACGATAAGGATTTCCTGAACAGCGTACGGACACGGAAGACGCCTTGTGCGGATATCGAAGTTGGGCAGCGCAGTACCAGTGCATGTCAGTTGGGAAATATTGCGTATCTGACGGGGCGAAAGATCAAGTGGGATGCGGCCAAAGAGGAGATCATCGGTGACAAGGAAGCAGCACAATACCTGACGCGGGAATACCGCAAGCCCTGGGAACTGCCTGCGATTTGATCGACAATTGAACAATATAAAACTGCGTTAGGGCAATTTCAGTTTCAGGTTAGCGATTGGCATTGGAACGATTTAAGATTTCTCTCCCGACAAGTCGGGATCGAAATGACACAAGCGATGATTTTCGGTATGGCGTTTCTTGAAATGCCCTGGAAAGGAAAGTTAAAGATGCGTAAAGCGATTTGTGGGATGATGTTGGGATGTTTGTTGTTTTTGTCGGCGGGTTGTGCATCCATGCCGACTTCCGCCAAAGAGAAGCAGGCGGAATACAAGCCGCGGACGGCGGTGCAGCTGTACGTGTGGACGCTGGATCGTCGGGGCAAAGGAATCGACTTCTGGGGTGACCTGGACAACGTGTTAGCGGAGGTCAAGGCTTCAGGCGCGAAGCGCATCGAAGGTTTCCTGGATTGGTTCTCCACGGAAGAAAAGGCGGAACGGGTCAAGAAGCTGTTGGCCAAGCATGATCTGCAAATAGTGGGGGCCTATGCCAATGGCGTCATGCACAAAGAAGGCGAGGCGGCGCAAACTATTGAGCGGATTTGCCAATGGTCAAAGCTTGCCGAGCAATGCGGGATGGAGTTTGTGGACGTGAACCCCAATCCTTTGCCCGAACATAAACAGAAGAGTGACGAGGAATTGGATACGCAAGCGGAAATGTTGAACAAGCTGGGGCAAAAGCTGGCAGCAATGGACTTGGATTTAGTGATTCATCAGCATGACCCGGCCATCAGACACAAGGCTCGGGAGCACCGGCATAATATGAAAAATACTGATCCGCGGTGGGTGAATTTCTGCTTGGACGTGGACTGGGTTTATCGGGGGGGCGAAGATCCGGTGGCCATGGTCAAGGAGATGGGTTCGCGAATCAAGGCGATGCATTTGCGCAGTTCGCGCGGCGGCGTTTGGATGCAAACTTTTGGGCCGGGGGACGTGGATTACGACGCGATCGCGGAGCACCTGAAGCAGAACGGTTACGACGGATGGTTGATTCTGGAACTGGCTTATGAGAGGAAGACGAAAGTCACCCGGCCGGTAAAAGAAAACGTGCGTGAAGGACTGGTCTATATGAAATCGGTTTTCATGGAGTAGGGTTCGACGATTGTGCAACTAACAACGTCAGATAATTGAAACCAAGGAATGTAAAAAATGACCCGGGGGTTATTCATCCCCGGGCCAAGGCCACAGATATCACGACTTTCGGCGTCTTTTAACGCCTTTTATCCCTTTCGGGATAGTCTTAATTTATTATACCCAACCAGCAGCGGGAAAGTAAACTGTAAATCACCGCTCACCAATCAAAAGGGGTAAACTGCTCACCGCTGATGTTTCGCGGCCGGCGGTTAACGATAGTCCTGGTTCGGCCGAGGGTGGCGATTTCCAGGGATTTGTCCGGGAGTTCGCAATTGACTTCGACCGTATCGGCGAAATACCGCACGGAGAGATAAGGTAGCCTTTTATCACAGCGGGCCAGCGGTTTGTTGTCATAATCAACGAAGGAACCGTCAACCAGGGCAAAGCTTTTGACTTTGCCGCCGGTGGTGCGAATCAGGCCGACTTGGGCGGCGAAATCGATGTCGGAGCCGAGGCGGCCGCGATTGACCTGCCGATGGATGGGGTTGCGCATGGCATAGAACACGTAGTCGCGCTTATCGGGCTTACCAATTTCGCAGAGATAGGCACCCCGCCGCCAAATTGTTTTAGTGGGCACCTCTTGTGCCGCCTTGGGGAAGGGGTACATCAAGGTTGCGAAGCGGGCGTGGCGGGGTTTCGGTTGCCAGAAACTGACCACAGGGATGTCGTCGCGCTTATTCTTATTTAGATCAAGAGTGCCACTCCGCTTTTTGATTTTCGGGCGACGGGAATCGAGCGATTTCACCAGAATATTGGCACCTTGCGGATCGTTGCTATGAACGAAGCCTTCTTTCTGGTTAATGGTGACGTCCGGCGGGGTCATCCAGAAGTTGATACCCATCTTGGAACCTTTTTGCGAGTCAGCCTTGTCGAACATAACCCAGTAATCGGGGCGGACAAAGACGACCGCGCGGCGGTGACTCACACCCTTGTAAAGTTCCTTATACAGACAGTCGGCGTAATCCATGGTGGAGCCGGTCTTCCAGTATTGCATTTCGCCGCGAAC